>DATDNL010000188.1:0-3010 GCA_036518315.1 Flavisolibacter sp.
CGCTCACGATAATATTTTCAATAAAGACATTCTCGGCAACGATGCAGATTACTTTACAACTCACCATGATATCACCCATTTGATACATGAACACGTGTCCTCGACAATAAACGAACAACGAAAACAGGAAAACCTCCGTAAAGTAAGGGAAGTATACAATTGGGATAATATTGCAAACGCCTATGAAAAACTGATGCTCAGAGCTATTGGTCTAAAAGAAAACGAGGTTCTTCCCTCCCCGGCACGTCAAATTGCCTGAACACATTTGTAAAGGCCATTATCCAGATTACATACTCAGCAACATTAGTAATAAAGCTGCCCGTAAACTGGTAAACGAAGACAAATAAAAATAGCAGTAGCCGATAATAGTTTTTCCAAACCTTAGTATAGAAGAAAAAACCAATCTCGATGACCAGCCTGGCCATCAAACCCATAAATCCAAAAATGGCAAGGGTCTCCGCAGTAGCATTCGGTATAGCCACCGACTTATAGTCCACCGTGTACAAATAGTAGTCCTTGATCACATTGGTCCCGATAACCTTAACCTGGCCCAACCCTATTCCCCATAAATCGTTCTTCAACGCGAGTATTTTCTGCGAAAGATAAAAGGCTTCATAGGTTCTTCCTTTGCCCGAGGTGTCATAACCTGCCACGATATTTTCGAGCCTTACAAACAAGGTGTTGCCCGGAAAGAACACGAGCCAAATGGCGATTACGGGAACTATAACAGTTGCCATTATAAAAAGAGCAGTAACTACTCTCCTATTTTTCACCAGGCGTCTGAAGTAAACAACAAAGACGGCGAATAGAGATAGTGCAATCGCTACAATTACTCCAAGGGAAAACGACAACACCAATGGGAGGACGACCATTAGAAAAAGCTGCCAGCTTTTCCGCGCATTTTGATTAAAAATAATCTGCAGTAAAAAGAAGAAAAACACCGGGACGAAAAGCATCGCGTAGTACGACGGTTCATAGGTAAAAAGCTTAAGTCTTTCAAAATCATGAATATCCTTCGTTAAAGGCTGGCTGGCCCAGAAAAGGCCTTTCAACGAGGTGAAATAAACAACGATGGCCACAATGCAAAGGATAAAATTTACCACCAAAATCCTGGTCAGTACCAATTCAGTAGTGCGGCAGTTCTTCAGGAACGTGTAAAACGCCTGGCAAAAAATATAAGTCGCCGTAAGATTTAGAAAAGAAACAAAATACACTCGGTCATTAACACCCACAAAAAAGACTTGAATAAAAACAATAGGGAACATTACGATTAGGAAAGGGAGCAGGATCTCTTTCCTTCTCGTGGTCAACACCCACCAATAAAAAAAAGGCGCCAACAACACTGTGTATGTTAAACCAAATGGCAGCCCAAGGGAATTGAAAAAGAAATAGAGGAAGGCAAAGGGCAAATATCTGTTGATGGCCATGCCAATAAATACGAAAATGGAACCCATTGGTTGTGCAAGGCATCCTTCCCAGCCAATACCACGTTTGTATAAACAGCAATATTGCCAAACGAACCGGACAGCCTTGCAACAGCAGACCAGTTATTCTATGCCCCCGGTCACCAAAAACGGTGCGCCGTACAAACATCCCGACGAAGTAGACCTGTTCCAGCTTCTTCGGAATGGGCTTTTCTTTGTCAATACCTTCCGCGCCATTCTTTTTACTTCCATAGCGCTCGGGTTCAGCCTCGGTTTTTATCTATACATCAGTGCCCCGAAGCAGTATTCGACAAGACTAATTGTGCGCCCGTGGTTCCTCAACCAAACCGGCCTCCTTTCAAACCAGGAGGAGATTCAAATCATCGACAACTGGCGCGATCTCCTGTCACAGGGCCAAAGAGCGCAATTAGCAAAAACATGGAATTGTGACGAACAAACCGTTCATAACCTTAAATCGATTTCCGCAGAAGAGATCCTCAGGACCTACGAGTCAAATAACCCAAATGGCTTCCTGGTGAATGTAACAGTGACCGATACCTCCATTCTTCAAAGACTACAGGACGGTATTGTCTATGGACTGAATAATAGTCCCTATACGAAGGAAAAGATCGAAACCAGGCAAAAAAGATACATTGCGTTGATCAACGAGTTGAAAAAAGAAATCTCAAGACTCGGCTTTACGAGGAATAGCATCGATAGCATCATTAAGGTCAATAAGCCAGGATCGAATCTCTTATTAGTTGACATCTCGAAGCTCAACGCCGAATCGATCGAGTTGAATGAAAAAATGCTTGGCTACCAGGAAGAACTGAAATTCCTTTCAGCGGTACAGGTGCTCGAAAACTTTACCAGGGGACCGTTAACAAGGAAAGGCCTTGTAAAATTTACTGTAATGGGACTGGCCTTAGGCGCCTTCATTGGGTATATTATCTCCTTACTGGTTTATGTAAAACGGAGAATTAAAAAGAACGGTCAACCTGCCGCCGCGTAATCTCATGATTACAAACTCTGTCAATACGGCAAAAAGCCAACCGGCACTCAAGTATTTACCCTTGGTCCTCTTCTACACTTACATAATACTGTTTCTTAGTATTGTGTTTTGCCTGAGAGCTGTAAGCAGCATTGCCATTGCCTGCATCCTCGCCATTGGGATCACCGAAAGCATCGTCAGAAAATCTGCTATTAATCCCAGGTCAGGTCTTGCACTTTTCACACTTACAAGCACCCTGCTTTTTCTTCTGCAGTGTCTTTCTTTGTTTTACACTAATGATAGATCGGAAGGTTGGAAACTAATCCAGAGAAGTAGTGGATTGCTATTCATTCCCTTTGGCTTGCTTTTAACTCGCAACATTCTGTCTACAGCAACCGTCCGAACGCTACTTGGTCACTTTATAATAATCCTTTCAGGGGGGTGTTTATATTGCCTGGTAATAGCTACGATCAAATTCTTCCCAGGTGCACCTTCACAGGTATTCTTTTACCATGACCTGGTGGAACCGGTCTTGCATCATGCCATACAATATTCAATTCTCGTTTTTATAGGCCTTGTTTGGCTCTTGGAAAAC
>DATDNL010000189.1:0-2301 GCA_036518315.1 Flavisolibacter sp.
CTATACAGGTAACGGCTACTTGCTAAACCAAAGTGTTTCGCTGTGTAACTGCTCTAAAACTAGCTTATGGCCCGTCAAAAGTTTAGGTCTCGTCAAAAGATAAAAGCGATCGCAGCGCCTCGCGAAGAGGTACAGGTTCTGCCAGTCCCCGATGTGAAACAACCAAGTGTGGAACTAATCCGTTTTGACCTTAAAGCCAAAGTCTTCGTTTTTGGCCTGATCGGCTTGTATTTCCTTCTCAGCCTGTTGAAGGTTCATACAAGCTCGATTGGAAACTGGGACATCATGACCGGAAAGCCGGAAGTGGAAACGGTGATTGCAGGAAAGCCCCGGTATATCAGGGTAGACGAGTGGATGGTGGCAACACCCGCCATTATCGGTCAGTATAGAGATGGAATGCCACTAAGCAACCCTGCTGATGGTGCCGGCAACGTCCCGGTGGTCTATGGCTTTCCTGTCAAAGACGTGAGCAGTCTTTTAAGACCCGCACAATGGTCGTATTTCATCTTTGATGTGGAAAGGGCTTTCGCGTTTTCGTGGAACTTCGGTATTTTCTTTTTCCTTATCAGTACTTTCCTTCTTTTCATGTTGCTCACGGGAAGCAACTTCTGGGTTTCCGTCACCGGAACCATTTTTATTTTCCTCTCTTCCGCCGTTCAGTGGTGGACTTACACGATTGCAGCTGAAATGACCTACTTGAATGCTGTCCTGATTTCTTTCGTTTACCTCCTATATAGCAAGAAGGCACTTTCTTTGATTTTGTCAGGAATACTGTTGTTGTTTGGCGTAAGTGGTATTTTTTTCAACCTATATCCGCCCTTTCAGATTCCCTTAATCTACTTGTACAGCCTTGTGTTTCTCGGCTTCTTGATAAAATACAAACAATTTCAGTCGATTAGGGTGAATCTACCGATCAAAGTCGGGGTGCTTTCTGTGGTGGTGCTTCTGTTTGCAGTCTCCGCATATCACTATTACACAATCACGAAGGACACGTATGATCTTGTACTGAACACCGTTTATCCCGGCCGAAGGTTTTCAACAGGAGGAGATCTCATAAAAGGTAAATTCTTTTCTGAGTTCTTCGGGATGTATATGTCGGACTCCAACGTGCCGTCTCAATGGATCAATATCTGCGAGGAAAGTAATTTTATCATGTTCTTTCCCATTGTATTCTATGTCATCGCCGCCAGGTACGTGAAGTGTAAAAAGGTGGATCCCGTGTTACTGGCTGTATCGGTATTCGTCTTGATCGGAAGTGTTTATGTATTGGCCGGCTTTCCCTCATTTCTAAGCAAAGTCACCTTACTGTCAATGTCGCCTGCTTCACGAGCCCTGCCGATTCTAGGAGTCGGTAACGCTATCTTACTCTTTGTTTTTTTAGGAAATAGGGAAGGAGATGCGCTTGAGAAGTTTACCTGGATAGAATTCGGCATCCTTGCGGTAGGCACCTTTTTGTTTGTCAAAACCATTTGTAGCAACACAGCCGACGCGACGGATAATTTCTTTTCGACCGAACAAATTACTACAGCCAGTGTATTGATTGCAGCAAGTTATCTCTTGATACGATACAAGGCGTTTCGTTTTATTACACCAATTGCTTGCCTGTTTTTACTTGGACTAAATATTGCAAATGCGGGTGTGCATCCCATATCATCCGGCCTCACCTCTTTGCTTGAACATCCCTTAGTGGAAAAGACAAAGCCTTTGTATGAAAAGGACCCAAAAGCAAGGTGGGTTGTTTTTGGAAACCAGCAACTAGAAGGCTCCAACTGGGCCAATCTCCTTAAAGTAAATGGAATTGATGTTTTTAATGGTGTCAAATGGATTCCTCCATTAAAAGAAATGGCGACACTTGACAGCAAGGCTGATTCCGTTTACAACCGTTTTGCCCATATTGACATGCATATGTTTATTAATGGCCGTGACACTGTAGCGTTCCAGGGACTGGGCCCGGATGGATATGCTATTCACATGGACCCCTGTTCTCCCCGCCTGGCAAAACTCGGTGTCAGATATTTCGTCTTTACCTACCGGCCGCAGGCAATCGAGGTGAGATCTATGAGCCCAATTGATACTTCCGGACAGTTCTTCATCTATAAACGGAACGATCAATGATCATCTCAGTAGTCATACCGTGTTATAATGTTGCAAACCATATAGAGAAGGTCGTCTGCGCTATTCCGAGAAACATCAGTTTCATTATTGCGGTGAATGATTGTTCAACCGATGAAACCGAATGTATTTTGTCGCGACTTCAGCAGCAGAATCAACGATTGATTTATGTAAAACATGAAAAGAACC
>DATDNL010000190.1:0-2812 GCA_036518315.1 Flavisolibacter sp.
TTTTGCTATTATGGATGAACGTCGGATTCTTTTGGTTGAAGATGAACACAAGATTGCAGATGCTCTCAAGATGGGTTTATCTGAAGATGGCTATGATGTGGAAACTGCCTACGATGGAAATATCGGGTGGAAACTGTTCCAGCAACAGAACTTCGACCTCGTGGTTTTAGACATCAATTTACCTGGTATGACGGGCTATGAGCTCTGTAAGAAAATAAGGAACAGGGATACGCAAACTCCTGTTATCATGCTCACGGCACTCAGTTCCATAAACGATAAAATCGAAGGTTATGACGCGGGCGCCGACGACTACATTATCAAGCCATTCGAGTTCAAGGAATTAGTGATGAAGATAAGGGTCCTTCTAAGAAGGACCTCACATCAAAACCTTCCCGTAGGCACTTTACTGAAAGCGGGCGACCTTGAAATGAACCTAGATAACAAGGAAGTAAAAAGGGGAGATGTCCTCATCAACCTGACAGCCAAAGAATTCCAGTTGCTGGAATATCTGATGCGAAACAAGAACAGGGTAGTGTCCCGTAGTGACATAGCGATTAATGTTTGGGATATTGACTTTGATACGAATACCAATGTTATCGATGTCTACATCAATTATGTTCGTAATAAGGTAGACAAGAAATTCGACACGAAATTGATTCACACTCAAGTGGGGATGGGCTACATTTTAAAAGACAACTCATAAGGAATGCCCGTACGCGTACGCATTACACTTATATTTTCCGTCCTGGTTTTTGTGATCCTCGGCTTGCTGTGCGCCGGCATTTATTATTTCTCCTACCAGGCGCGTATCAACAACATTAAAACCCGTTTAACGAATAGGGCCATCACCACCGGCCGCCTGCTAAGCCAGAGAGAGATATTCGACAGGCAACTGATTCAGCGTATCGACTCATCTACAACCCTTTCTTTCAAGAACATTTCAGTGCAGGTCTACAATTACCTGGACAAAAGGATTTATACCTATAACGACGTCCCCGGCGACACGATGACGGTGACAACTGAAATTCTTGACAACGCCAGGGTGAAGGGTAGGACCTATTATAAACAGGGTGAAAGAGAGGTCGTGGCCTATCACTACACGGACAATAATTCCAGGCTCGTATTAATAGTGGCAGGCGAAGACATTCAGGGCAAAGAGAATCTGAAAAGCCTTTCGCAAATCCTGCTTGTAAGTCTGTTGTTGGGAAGCATTTTTGTCCTGATCAGCGGCTACTTCTTTTCCAAAGGATTATTGTTACCAATTAAGAATATTTCCAAAGATGTCGCCGAGATCTCTGCACAAAACCTTGCCCGCCGCATTAAGACGGGCAAATCGAAAGACGAGTGGTATGAACTCTCGGAAACATTCAACGAATTATTAAACCGGCTGCAGGAAAGCTTCGACATGCAGCGACGGTTTATTTCCAACGCCTCCCACGAGCTATCAACGCCTCTAACAGCTATACTCAGTCAGCTCGAGGTGAACCTGAAGAGGGAGCGCTCCGCTGATGAATATCGCAATGTACTCCAGTCTATTTACCAGGATGTTCAACACCTGGCCAAACTTACTCAAACCCTCCTCGAATTTGCCAAGGCTTCCGGTAACACCGGCGGACTCGAGATCGACCTGGTGAGGGTCGACGAGCTCATACTCAATCTCCCTTCAGCGATCTCCAAGATCAATTCGGCCTATTCGGTTAAGATTGACTTTGATCAACTGCCCGAGGAAGAAGAAGGCTTGTTAGTATTTGGGAATGAGACACTGTTATTTACCGCTATTAACAATGTCGTGATCAACGCCTGCAAATATTCCGACAACCACGAGGCTGTTGTGAGTCTCAAGGCAGCAGATAAAAAGGTTTCCATCTTTGTAAAAGATACTGGCCAGGGGATTGACAGTTCGGAGATTGATAAGATATTCCAGCCCTTCTATCGAATCGTCGACACAAGGACGGAAGGCGGCTTCGGTCTCGGGCTTTCACTCGTCAACCGTATCATCAAGATACACAAGGGCAGTATCCGTGTCACATCTGAAGTAGGCAAAGGAACCATTTTCCACATAGAGCTGCCGGCGGCTAAATCACTGGAGGGAATAGCCAAATTCTAATAGTTTTCTAATGGTAATTTAAGATGCCTCTTAGGTGTATTGCGCATATTGCACCCGATGCGAAAAACGCCTAAAGGAATAAAATCCGTTCTGTTTTTTTTGTTAGGCCTCTTCATCGTGTTCACTACAACATCCGGATACCTGTATCACGAAAACAAAAGCTATCAACAGGAAAACCAGAGGCTCATTATTCTAAACGACTCGATCTTATCCGAAAATATAGAGTTGAAGAACAGGCTGCAGCATAAAGGACCCGCTGTAACGCAAAATGTTGAGGAACATTTCAAAACGAAGGAGCAATAATGACCGTGTATAAAATAAGCCACATCCTGGTACCCGTGGACCTTAGCGAAAGCTCGCTTAATGCGCTTGATACCGCTGTTGGACTGGCGAAAAAGCACCGCGCCACTCTCCACGTTTTGTATGTGGATGAGAGCAGCTTCCAGACAATTGAAGATATGGGCACTCCTTATTATTCCAATTCAGTTAATGCGGGCGATGTCGTAACTGCCCTGGTAGGTGCCATTGAGGATAAACATGATATCAAACCCATCGTTACCATGCAGGAAGGAAACGTTTCTGAATGCATCATCAAATCTTCATTCCTGGTGCATGCTGACCTTGTTGTAATGGGTGCTCACGGAGCTTCAGGTTACAGAGATGGCTTTGTAGGCAACAATACGTATAACGTCATCAAATACGCAG
>DATDNL010000191.1:0-6326 GCA_036518315.1 Flavisolibacter sp.
ACTGAGGTGTCAATCCAAGGTGTCCCATCACCGGTATGCCTGCGCCAATGATTCGTTTCATTGATTCCACGACTTCTTCTCCGCCTTCCATCTTTACCGCATGCGCCCCGGTTTCTTTCATGATGCGAATGGCCGATGCCAATGCAATGTCTCCGTTGCTTTGATAGGATCCAAAGGGCAGGTCCACCACCACAAGGCTTCTTGAAGCGCCACGGATGACGGAAGAAGCATGATAGATCATTTGATCGAGTGTAATTGGCAAGGTGGTTTCGTGACCAGCCATTACGTTAGAGGCGGAGTCTCCCACAAGTATTACGTCGATGCCGGCTGCGTCAAATATGCGGGCAAAAGAAAAATCATAGGCTGTGATCATGGAGATCTTCGTTCCTGAAGATTTCATTTTTTGCAGCGTGTTGGTTGTAATGCGTTTGACTTCAGCAGCGGCGCTCATGGCGAAATTTTGAGGCGGCAAGTTAGGGAGAGAACGGGAGACGGGGAAATTGGCTTAAAAGGTCGCTTGTATATTAATTAATGCCAATAGGGAAGTGCGGTGTTAATAAATAAGTTAAACGCTTTACACTTGCTTTTTCGTCAAATGCTCACTATCATCACAGAAAATTTGTACCCTAAGCCGTGAACTACATAAAACAGCTTGACAGCGTTCGCGCAATTGCAGTATTCCTGGTTATCATTTGGCATTGGGTTCCCCGCAACAGCCTTACCGAAAATCTTCATAGCGGCTCGTTCGGAGTTGACATCTTCTTCGTACTAAGCGGCTTTCTCATCACTCAAATGCTCCTTGTCGATCGCAACAAAACAGGAGAACTAAAAGCAGGAACCGGCACCGTTCTAAAAAACTTCTATGCAAGAAGGATCCTTAGAATTTTCCCAATCTACTATCTCGCTATTCTGTTGACAAGCCTCTTAAGCGCTTCCTTTGATTTTAAGGTCACCAAAGGCGAGCTGATCTCCAATCTAACTTACACGAGCAACTTTTTCATTTACCACCACAAAGCCTGGCCCGTCGCCACAATCCATTTCTGGTCCTTAGCAGTAGAAGAACAGTTCTACCTGGTATGGCCTTTATTGATCCTCTTCTTGCCTAAAAAGTCACTGCTGCCGGCCATACTGTTTTGTATTGGTCTTGGTGTTCTGAGCCAGTTGCTGTCAACTGACCAGGAATTTGGACACCTGCCAACCTACACCTGTCTTGACGCTCTTGGTATTGGTGGCTTGATTGCTTTTCTTTTCACTTATCAGCGTCCACTGCTTAATTTGTACCACAAGCAATTAAGTATTTCCGCCGCTCTTTGTTTGGGTCTCATTTTAGCGAATTGTTTATTCCATTATTACATACCCTTTGCACGGCTTCTTCATTCGATAATCGCCGCCTGGTTGATCAACCATATCCTCCTTTATCGCGAGAAGAAATCCTTTCTCAATTGGGTATTGAACAGCGAACCCCTTACAAGAATAGGAAAGGTCAGTTATGGTATGTATGTCTATCATATGCTCTACGTCTTTGTAGCGGGTGAACTTTGGTATAAGTTTATCTTCGACCATTACTCCTCCTATATCAACAAGCAGCTCGAGCCCTGGATATTTCTTCTCATAAACTTCTTCCTCTTGTATTTTATTGCCTGGATGTCCTGGCGATTCATCGAAAGACCTTTCCTTTCATTAAAAAGCTATTTCCGCCTGGAGCCTGCACGAGGCAACGTAAAGGAGCATTCGCGCTCTTCACGAACCAAGGTTCATTTCGCCGAGGTGCCGGACTAATCACTTGGCTACCAAATTCAACACATGGAAAACTTGAAACCGTCTGATCAGATCGTCTCGTTTTCAAAATTGTAGTTAATACTTGGAGAGTTAACGCTCTTCTTCATGCATTGACTTCATGTTTCAAATCATAAGGATCGTTCTTGTTTGATAGTAATTTTGCGCGCATGCAAGATATCCGTCACTTAGAAGATAAAGCCCGTGAATTGGACCCTCAACAAGAAGAGAGGTCGCGCATAATGGAACAGTCAATCGCCTACATTGATTCATTTCTGCAAGAACTCTCATCCAAACCGGGATACGGCTATGGTGATTTTGAAAGACTTTCTTCTATGACGATCGGGGAGGAGGGCAAGACCATTCAATCTATCCTTGAAGTTCTTAAAACAGAAGTCGATGCTGTTGGCATCAGCAGTGCTTCCGGCAGGCATCTTGGCTTTATACCTGGCGGAGGTTTGTGGGCAAGTGCCTTGGCCGACTTGCTTGGCGACGTGTCGAATAAGTATTCGGGCATCGCCTTTTCAGGCCCCGGTTCGGTAAAGATGGAAGCGCAGGTAATTCAGTGGATGACAGCAATTATCGGTTACCCGGCAAACGCTTTCGGCAATCTTACATCCGGAGGTTCTATTGCTAACCTTATTGCTGTAAAAGCGGCAAGAGACTCGCGGCGCATTGATTCCACCAACGTAACAAAAGCAGTCATCTATTGCGGCGAACAAACCCACCATAGCGTTTACAAAGCGTTGGATATAGTTGGTCTAAGAGAAGCTATTCTTCAGAAAATTCCTCTAACGGAAAACTTTCGCCTCGATACGGAACAATTGGAACAGCAGTTACAAAAGGATAAAGCCGCCGGATTGCAGCCTTTCTTAATTGTTGCTTCAGCAGGAACTACCGACACAGGAGCAGTCGATCCATTGAATGCTATTGCGGATATCGCCGAAAAACACAAGGCCTGGTTCCATGTGGACGCAGCCTATGGTGGCTTCTTTGTTTTATTGGAAGAAATGAAAGACAAGTTCAAAGGAATTGAGCGGAGCAACTCGGTTGTTCTCGACCCACATAAAACCTTATTCCTTCCATTTGGATCGGGTGCCGTATTGCTGAGAGATAAAAATGTTCTGTTGGCATCTAATTCATCAAAGGCATCCTACCTCGCCGACACTGAGGACTTTGGCGACATAAATCCGGCCGATACCGGCATAGAATTAACACGTCCTAATCGTGGTTTAAGAATATGGCTCCCCTTACAACTTCATGGAGTGGCAGCGTTCAAAGCTTGTTTGCGGGAAAAACTGGAACTGAGTAATTACTTCTATCGCGAAGTAAGTCAACTCGGCTTCGAACTGGGACCTCAACCCGATCTAACCGTTAGCATCTTCCGAATTCCTTCAGATCCGGACAATTCAAAGAATCAAAAACTGGTCGATTCGATTCACAAGGATGGGAGAGTGTTCCTGTCCTCAACTATCATCAAAGGGAAACTATGGCTCCGATGTGCCGTGGTAAGCCACAGAACCCATAAGTCCGAAATCGACCTGACCCTAAAAATGTTGGAAGAAAATCTTCAGAAGGTTTAAATTCTATTGTGCATAAATAAATAAGCCGTTTCCCCTTGCTTTTAAACAAGGTGGATGCCTCCCACCACTCACGTCTCACGTCTCACCTTTCACGTTTCACAACTCACCATTCAAAATTCACAATTCACCATTCACATCTCTCCCTATTTCGGCGCACAAAAAAAGAGTTCCAATAGAACTCTTTCAATTGACCTTTCTACTAAAGAAGATTACTATCAATAATGCATCTTCCACCTAAGTCTCCCCTTTAGGGGGACAGGGGGAATTAATTCTCCTCCGGCTTATTAATATTGATCAGGGCCCTCCGGTTCTTACTTCTTCCTTCTTCATTATCTCTTCCATTAATCAACTCCATCTCCACAGGACAGCACGCACCAAATGATTCAAAACTGATACGGGAAGGATGGATCCCTTTTGCAATCAGGTAATCTGCGCAAGACCTTGCGCGTTTATCAGAAAGCTTTTTATTGTACTCAGCGGAACCCTTTCCATCTGTATAGCCCGATATCTGCAAAGTGTAAGAGGGATTTTCAGATAGGACTTGGTAAATAGAATCCAGTTGCTCTGAACCTCTCTCTTTGATATCACTCTTGTCGAAGTCAAAATAGACAGTGACTACATTCTCCACTTTCAAAACAAACTTTTTCTCAAGGCAGAGAGCTGCATTAGTAAGCGTATCTGTTTGCCAGTTTTCTTGTTTGATAGTCTCGACCGAAACATCTGTTGTCTTGTCACTGTATTTCTCTTTAACTACGGCAAACTGGTGCTGCTGATTATCATCAGTTAAACCGAAACTGTATCTACCATCGGCAGTAGTGGTCGTTTGCAGAACTTTCCCTTCAGCGACATTCATGGTTACCTGTGCATCAGCCAGTGGCAGGTTGCTCGAACAATCAACTACAATGCCCTGGATAATCTTCTTCTTTGGCGTCTTTGTTACAACATACGCCGATAAACAACATTCTGAACCGCGATCGGAACTTACGATAGCATTATCAAGAAGGTTCTTATTCTCGGTGGCGAAGAAGTATACATCGTCCCTTGAAGAATTGACAGGATAGCCCATATTTTCGACCGTCTTCCACTCACCGACGGCACCTTTTGTTGTAAATAAGTCGTAACCTCCCATACCAGGCTCCCTGTTGGAGGCAAACACCAGCCTAGACGAACCGTTCTGGTAGAAAGGAGCCTCCTCATTAGCCGGAGAGTTTACACCAGCTCCTGCGTTGGTAGGCGTACCCGTAGTTCCATCGGCAAGTATCGGTGCAAACCAGATATCAAAGCCACCCGCACCACCCGGCCTGTCAGAAGCAAAGAATAAATACTTTCCATCGGAAGAGCAAAATGGTTGCTTACTGCTGTGTCCCTGCTGATTAACGGAACCTAAATATTTTGGCGCACTCCAATTATTGTTATTCTTCGTAGAGACGTAAATTGAAGACATTGTCTTTTCACCCTCTTTCTTCCACTGGGTAAAATATAAATATTTACCATCTGCACTCATGCTCGCAGCTCCCTGGTTAAAGGATGAATCAATCGATTCAAATGAAACCGGCTGAACTGTCTGCAAGCTACCATCTACCAGTTCTGAACTGAATAGGCGATTATGGTAAGGATTCATATTGAACGCCACAGAATCGGTGACTGTACTCGTGAATAAATATTGATTGTTATTCACCGCGACAGGGGCGAAAATGCCTTTATCTCCAAGGGCGGTATTGATCTTCTGAATGTGATACAAGACAGAATCCGGTCTCGCCAATTGCTTTTTTATGAAAAGGATGGTTTCCTTTTCTTCAACGGCTGCTTTATAACATTCATTACCCTGCCCAACCTCGTTAAAGAAGCGGTCGAGGCTTTCTTCCGCACTGTTATACTCACCAAGGCTTCGCTGGCATACTGCTTTCCAGTACAAAGCCGAAGCGTATTTGCTGGAATCCTTTTCAAAGCATTGCTGGTAAAGAGTACAAGCCTCCGTCCAGTAATGCGCCAGGCGGTAGCTTTCTGCCTGCTTAAATAGTATGTCGGTTTTGTTTTGGTAACTACCGGTTCTTCCTTCCGTACTGCGCTTTGCATTCAAAGGGAAATCACTGTGGTACTTTGGCTTAACGGCAGGATTCAGAAATTGCCCGTACAAACCTGCAGCAGTATAGTAGTCCCCCGCAGCATAATATTGATCGGCCATCGCAAGGCGTTTGTCAAATTGACTTTTCGCCTGCAGACAAAGGATGGATGCGAGCACCAAAAAAAAGATTCTTAACACTTGTATAAGTGATCGAAGCGAATTACCGAATGTTGATAAAGATGTGGTCTTCATATTGTATGGATCAAACATTAGTAGATGGTTTTGCAGTGTACATTATAGACGGGGACAATGAATGAAGTCAACAAGACCCTGGGTCTGCTTTCTCATGATGTAAGAGAAACTCAGTTCAAAGGTGTTCACGTTTTTTGTCATGGCCCCAAGCTTAGAAGTATTGACGTCGTAGCTCAGTCCCACTAAGAAGTTTTTATGGTCAACGCCAATGTAGGGGGCGATGGCATCTTTGAAGCGATAATACGCACCACCCATTATCGTTGTTTCCTCATTTACCGCCTTTTGGCCATAAACACCAAGCATAAACTCTTTGGCATTCCCTTGTTGGTTATATAAAATATGTGGAACAACGCTCGTGCCCTCCATCAAATTAATGCTCACACCTCCGTGCACTGTATAACGCATAGGGATCGTATTCAGATCGGTACCCTCAGTGGAAACGATAGGATCGCTTGGCTTGTTGATGTGGTAGAAGGAGAGCCCACCAAACACATTGTACTTTTTATCGGGAGTGGCATCATAGTATAACGCCCCTGTTCCCATGTCTAAACTCGTTGCAGATGTCTTACTAAAACTCTCCGAACCTGGATTGCCTGCGTTATAACCTGTAATTGGATTCCATTGCTCTCCCCATTTAAATTTAGACTGGT
>DATDNL010000192.1:0-2155 GCA_036518315.1 Flavisolibacter sp.
AAATACAACTGCTTGGTGACAGCATCCTTCATCTGGGGAGTGATCGAAAAAAAACCTCCCTTCGTTGCGTCGAGTAACTTGCAAAACACAGAAGGCGAATCGAACCTCGGAAAGCACATATAGTCTATCGAACCCCACAAAGAAACAAGTGCGATAGTTTCCTGGTTTCCGATGATCCCATAATTTTCAATTGGAAGATAAACTTTACTATCTGCCTGCATTGTATTGCGTCATTTTCTTTTTGATCCAAGAGCTACAACAAGACCGGTGGCGGCTATTCCTGCTATGGTTCTCACCAGGTTTCGATGAAGGCTCACCCATAACGTAAAGCTTTTCTTGGCGGAAATGCTACCAAAATCCCCATAAGCACCTCTGTCCTCACCGACCGGTTCCCATACATTATTCTTTCGATTTGGACCGACAGGGTCATTCGTTTGCTGCCCATCGAAACCAGTTTTTGCCAAAACATAGTCGGCGTACCAGGATGCGATCTTGTTTCCATATATGGCTTTGAAAGTTGGGTAGCCAACATAAATTTCTCTTCGATTGTGAGCAGCAGCATATACAATTGCTCTTGCTGCAACCTCGGGATCATAGACCTTTCCCATGGGCCGCGGCTTATTAGGCAAGCGGCTTAGAACCCAGCCAAATTGCGTTGTATTCATCGCAGGCAATTGAACCATGCATGTTTTAATCTCACTTTTGTCATGCATCAATTCTGTCCGTAGCGAATCATAAAAGCCCTGTATACCATGCTTAGCACCACAGTATGCTGATTGCAGTGGTATACCCCGATAGGCCAGTGCAGATCCTACGAAAACGATGGAACCTTTATTCCGCGCCGTCATTCTTTTCAAGGCAGCTTTAGCTCCATATACCTGTCCGAGGTAAGTCACTTCCGTTACCCTTTTAAATTCCTCCGGCTCAATTTCTTTAAAGGGCGCAAACACACTGTTCATGGCATTATTCACCCACACATCGATCGGCCCGAATAGCTCTTCCGTTTTTGAGGCAGCATCTTCTATCTGCTTGTAATCACTAACGTCACAAGGAATAGCTAAGGCCTCGCCTCCTAAATCTTCCACTTCTTTTTTGGTGGCCTCAAGTTGCTCCGTTCCTCGTGCCAGCAGCGTAATTTTCGCACCCTGCTTTGCGAACTCCCATGCCGTTGCTCTTCCGACACCACCGGTAGCTCCCGTAATAACAACTACTTTGTTTCTAAATTCACTGGGTTTCATATTTATTTAGTCATTTAATACAAAAATCAATACCGCTCTCTGTCGTTCAGGTAGGTACGGAAAAAGAAGAAAGACCGTCTTCATCATTCATAGTGTTTAGGTTCTTTCAGCGACTTAAATTCAACTCAGCATCTAAAGGTCTCCGATTGACATGTCCATAAACTTTGCGCAGCGGGATTATCTATACCCAAGTTTTGTAGAGAACTTTCTTCATTTCACTTCGGCTGTGGGATCTTCATCGATATCGCCATACATCGTACGGCTACAGATAGAACGACGTAAAAAACATGCCACCGCAACCGGCAGATTTAAAGTTCTAATTGAATTCTAATCTTCAATAACATGCAAATAACGCCCGCGCATAACTGGCGGTATTCTTTTTGTGGCACTTAGGGAAAATTCATGCTAATGTTTTGGAGACATCTCCTCAAGGTTTCTCCAGGTATACCACTGCAATCCATTTTTCGGTCCTCTTCACAACAGGCGGAGGAGATCAACCGTCTTACAAACTACTTCTTCATTGCTGCCGGTTTTATTTTGTTAGTTGTGGTAGTGCTTACTGCACTTGTAGTCTATAAATTTCGAGACGATAAGGAAGCGAGCACTGACGCGCCACCCCTTAGCAAGAAATGGGAGATCGCTACCATTGGAGTTCCAACGCTGCTGGTCCTAATCTTTCTCTATCTCAACATTAAGACGATTATCAGTGTCGAACCCGCAGTAAATGGAAGAACTCCAGACATCATCATCACTGCACATCAATGGTGGTGGCAGGCAAATTATCCATCAACAAATGCTGTAGCAGCTAATGAGATTCATTTACCTGCAGGGAAAAAATTATTGTTGAAATTGTTATCTGCAGATGTAATTCATGATTGGTGGGTGCCCCAATTAGGAAATAAAATGGACATGGTCCC
>DATDNL010000193.1:0-7200 GCA_036518315.1 Flavisolibacter sp.
TGTGGCACTTTGTTGATGGCCAGCATGGAATCAAAATCCCGCTTCCATTGATTGAAACGTGTAGTGTCACGAACATGTTGATCCCAACTTGTGTAATAAGTGCAATAATGATCTTTTAACACGGGAAGGTTCGGCATGTAGTCGTCGGCAAATTCTCCATAGGTGCGATAGGATACCTTGTTGCGCTTGCAGTTGTCCCAGATGAAACCGTTTTTATTGTTGGCGATCGCGCGGGTTCCTTCTGCATCGTAACTACCTCCGCGATTTCCGTAGCTGGTTGGCCAGTTTTTTTCCAAATAGTCGGTTGCGTAGGCTCCCATGCTCCAGTTATGGCCGTCTGCACTTACTTCCGCATCGACGTAGAAATTGTCGAGTAAGACGAATTCTTTTGCCAATGCATGTTGGTTAGGAGTGATGTTTTCACCGAACAAGGTCAGCGAAGGATCGCCATTGCCTTCTTTCATATCTCCCAATACCTGGTCATAGGTCCTGTTTTCCTTAATAATATAAAAGACGTGTTTGATCGGGCTTTTGTCTCCCACCTTTTGAGGGATGGGACCACCGGCGTCGACGTCGGCCGTCAATTCTTTCTTTTTGGAATAAGGTGAATTCTCGTAAACCTGTTTCGAGTAAGAACTTAACTGATTATCCGAAGGCATGTCAATAATGCTTAGGGTTCCCTTGAACAAGCCACCGATATATTGCTCGTGCTGAGCACTTGTGTCGCCATGTTGATACCAAACAGAATGGGGTTTCAAAGGATTCGGCCCGTGGGGGTTCGCCATGGAGGTGAATCCTTTGCCGTTTGATACCAGTATTTTTTTACCAATGACTTTCACGTTCGTCGGATACCAACCGACAGGGATGAAGCCCTTTGACTTACTTCGACCAGGAGTAGAAACATCAAAAACAGCGAGGCAATTGTTGTCGGCGTTGGCAATGAAAAGTGTTTTATCGTCCTCGCTGAGTGCTAGCCCATTCGTTGTGGATCCACTCGGCGCGTTGGGATACAGAGCAGCGTTCAGCGTTTCAACTACCTGTTCTGTCTTTGTGTTCACGACAGAAACACTGTTGTCGTTGGCATTGGCAATATAGAGCCAGTTGCCATTCTTACTCATGCATATTTCGTTCGGGTTATCGCCCAAGGCGAATTCTCTTGTAACCCTTCGCTTCCAGGTATCGAATACGATAAGTTTATCGCAGCCCCAGCAGCTTATGTAAAGCTTCTTTTTGTCGGGCGACAACAGGCAGGAGTAGCCCTCACCACCAAGAGGTAATGAATCGATTTTCTTATTTGTCTTCAGGTCGACGATATAGAGTTCGTTGTTTTCTTTCGTGACTACGTAGAGTAACTGTCTTGCGTCATCAATATCCAGTCCGGCGGGTGAGATCTTCTTCGGCCATTTTCTGCCCAGTATAATACTATCGCGAAGAATGAGTTTGTTATTTACGATCTCATATTTAAGGATCCAGTTGTCATTGCCACCTGAAGCGTATAAGAACTTGTCTTTATTGCCGAATTTCAAGCCATACCAGCTTTTGGGAATTGTCACCCAATCGAGTTGTTTTTCGGTGTTTACGTCGATTAACTGCAGGGTTTGAGTGCTCTGGCCATTGTTCGTTACAGCGATCAATCGTTTTGAAGAGGAGACGGCAATATTCAGTGGCAGGTCTCCTAATTGAATGCTCCTGCCTGCAGGTGACAGGCTCCAGCCATTGGAGAGAAGAACTTTGGCGTCTTTCTTTCCAGGTATTATAGTTGTTTGCGAAAAACAGAGTGAAGCATTAATAATCAGTACGGTGATGAAAATGTTTCTCATTTCTAAAGATTAGTTGAAGAGATAATCTGTAGCAAATTAGTTATTTATGAAATGCGGAGCCTAACCAAATTGAAGAGAAAATATGGTACCCTTCTTTTCGACGGACTGCACCTGTATGTTTCCCTTATGCAGCATAACAATTTGTTTACACAAACTTAACCCGATACCACTCCCGTTTTTCTTGGTGCTAAAGAACGGAATGAAGATCTTGTCCAACAGTTCTTCCGGCATTCCTGAGCCATTATCGGCGACCTTGAGGATAACTCTTTTGCCCGAGGTTTCAGCAGAAAGAACGATGCGCGGATGTTCCTGTTCTTTTACTGCTTCGATGGCATTCACAATCAGGTTGATCATGACTTGTTCAATAAGACTTGGATCAGCTTCAAAAGCAAGATCGGTTTCGCGAAGGATGATCTCGAGGTCGATGTTCTTTTGCTCGAGGGTTGGTTGCATTAACTGGTGAAGATTGCCAAACAGTTCACGCACATACAGCTTCTTTAGATTCAGCTTGGTGATCTTGTTAAGGTTGCGATAGGTTTGAGCAAACTTCAGGAGACCTTCGCTTCTTCGTTTGATGGTGTCGATACCGATTTCAAGATCTTCGATAGCTGCGGGGTCGTTGGGTTCATCTACAGTCCTCTGTAAACGGTTCTTGAGAGTGTCGGCAAGAGAGGAGATGGGCGCCACTGAGTTCATGATCTCGTGTGTCATCACGCTCAATAGCTTCTGCCAGGCCTTGGACTCGGTTTCATCGAGGGCCTCATTGACGTTTTGGAAGGCAATGAGTTTGTATACTTTACCTTCCGTCTGAAAGGCCGTTGCGGACAAGAGAACCTTGAAAAAAGATTTCTCCAGGTGGACGGTACCTATTTTACTATCGCCCGGCTGGAGGTCGGAGATCTGCTCAAATAGGACACGATCTCTCTTTTCCAGTGAATTAATGGTCTTTAGATAGGGCAGTTCCAGCATGTTTTTAAGCGATTCATTCATCCATACGATTTCACCACTGCCCATCTCATAAGAAAGAATTCCGGTATCAATCAGTTCAAGGACCTTTTGGAGGTATTGGTATTGGGTTTCTTTTTCTTTACTAATTACTTTGAAAGTGGTATTGATCTCATTGAATCCCTGCCTGAGGGATTGAACATCAGCAGATGCATGCTTCACGTCGAAATACCTGGAGAAGTCGCGGTAATGGATGGCCTCTACAAATTCGTTCAGCTCTTCGTGCGTCTTTTTCTGGAAGCGGATGAACTCAATTAACTGGTAGAAAATCAGGGGCGAGAGCAGGGCGAGATAAAGGTGCCATTGCTTTACGAGGAAGAGGGAAGCCGCGGTAAGTGTAATAAATAAAAAGGCGACCCTCAATAAAATTCGCCATTGAAAGTTCACCGTGCTTTTGAAGGGTGAGCCGTTACTGTACCTCTTAAAAGGTGAGAGAGTAGCGGGTTCGAAAGGTTCAGAAGCTACGTTTGCTGTTTCGTTATTGAAGTTTGACATTGTTTTCAATTCAGTTTGTCAAGAGCCGGGTAGTGGCAGGATGCTTTGCGGATACTTCTATTCGTTTGCTAGATATCGTATTTACTCAATCGCCGGTAAAGAGCCGTCCTCGTAATGCCTAATTCCTTTGCCGCTTTAGATATGTTCCCATTGTGTTTTTCAATGACTTTGAGGATGGTGTTCTTTTCTACCGCGCTAAGGTTCGTAAAGATCTCTTCTGATGCCGCCGGAGCCGATTCGATGGGAGAGAAGATGATATCTTTTGCAGATAAGGTCGAATCATCTGCCATGATCACTGCCCTTTCGATCGTGTACTGCAATTCGCGCACATTACCGGGATAATGATAATTGTTTAGTTTTTCGTTAGCTGATCTATCGAACTCCAGCTCCGGCTTAAGATATTTGGTACTATATAGTTTGCTGAAATGTTTCGCCAGGAGAAGGATGTCACCTTCCCGTTTCCTTAGTGGTGGAATCAGGATCTCCACGGTGTTGATGCGATAGATCAGGTCTTTTCGAAAACGGTTTTCATTGGCTAGTTCAGGTAGGGGAATGTTGGTGGCACAGATCAGGCGAATATCAATGGGAATGGGTTCATTGGTGCCGAGACGAATGACCTGCCGGTTTTGCAGAACGCTGAGCAATTTTGCCTGCTGGTGCAAGGCGATGTTTCCAATTTCGTCGAGAAACAGCGTACCCGTGTTAGCAGCTTCAAATCTTCCCATCCTATCTTCCCTTGCATCTGTAAAGGCCCCTTTCCGGTGGCCGAATAGTTCACTTTCGAAAAGTGAATCGGTTAAGGCGCCGACATCCACTTTGATGAACGGCTTCGTGCTCCGGTGAGAGAAATGGTGGATAGCCTTTGCTATCAATTCTTTACCGGTTCCATTTTCTCCGAGTATCAGGATGTTAGCATCGGTTGGGGCGATCTTCTGAATTTTAAAGAAGATGTCCCTCATTACTTCCGATTCTCCCAGCAACTCCGTTTCGAAGATGGTGGAAGTAATTATCGGGCCTGACCCCTTATTGTCCTTTCTCCTGACTGCATCTTTAATGGTGGCAATCAATTTCTCGTTCTGCCAGGGTTTTACAACGAAGTCGAAGGCGCCCTCTTTAAGCGACCGGATGGCAAGGTCGATATCACCATAGGCCGTGATCATGATGACACATATGTTAGGCTTCAGCTCTTTGATCTTCTTCAGCCAAAAGATCCCCTCGTTCCCCGTGTTAATGGAGCTGTTGAAGTTCATGTCGAGCAGGATGACATCAAAATCATGTTTTGAAAGGAGCGACCGAATATTTTCGGGGTTCTTTTCGGTGACAATCTCTTTTACCTCGGGTCGTAACAGGAGGCGAACGGCAGTTAGCACATCCACGTCGTCATCGATCACTAAAATGGATGCAGTTTTTAAAGACATAGTTTTCAAATAATTATTGCGGCTAAGGCGAAACTACAACTATGCCGTAATACAAAGTTTTGAAAATGAGGACACGGCTTCGGACGGCTGGCTGGCCACTGTATCAAAAGCGGACAGTGTCTGTACGCTAACGAACATTTTCGTAGATTGGTATTTTTGTAACCTATTGATTCCCATGAGCGTCACATATTGGCACTGGATTCCTTAATCTCTGAACAGTTTCTGCATGTGAATCAACCATCTCGCAGAAGACCTGCGGGATGGTTTTTAAAAACCAAAAGTTGTGGATAGAAAAATTGAAAGAAAAAAATGGAACAGCAAGCGAATCCTGATGATAGCAGGGATCGCGGGAATTGTTTTACTTATTGCGGCCAGTATCTATTTTACTTCGGGCAAGAGCAAATTGAACGTAGATCCCGAAAGGATTACGGTTAGTGACGTTAGCAAGGGACCTTTCCAGGAGTTTATACCGGTAAATGGAGTAGTGTTACCTGTGACTACAATCTACCTGGATGCGGTGGAAGGCGGGCGTGTGGAAGAAAAGTATGTGGAGGATGGATCGTTTGTCAAAAAGAACCAACCTATCCTTAGGTTGTCGAATACCGATATAGAACTGAGTCTCGTGAACCAGCAGACCTCAGTATATAACCTGCTTACCCAGATGCAGATATCGCGCAATGCCGCCCAGCAAAACACGGTCAATAAGCTTAACCAGATGACCGATGCGGAAAACCAGCTGAAGGAAGCAAAGAGGGTATATGAGCTGGATAAATACCTGTATGATCAGAAGGCCATTGGATTACAGGATTTCAAGCAGGCAGAAAATAACTACAACTATCAATTTGAAAAGTACAAGCTTACGAGGCAACTTTTGAAACAGGACTCTGTATCGAACTCGCAACAAGTATCCCAGGCCCAACAATCTTACAATGGTTCACAAAACGCCTTGGGTGTCATGCGCAAGAAAGTGGGAGATCTAATTGTCCGCGCCCCCATCGATGGGCAGCTGACTTCCCTCGATGCTGAAATTGGACAGAATAAAAACAAGGGCGAGCGCCTTGGCCAGGTGGATGTGTTGAGCGGATATAAAGTAAGGGTTGATGTGGACGAACATTACTTATCCAGGGTAGTGATCGGGCTCACCGGGGAAACCTCATTCGCCGGCCAGGATTATAAGTTGAAGATCACGAAGGTTTACTCGCAGGTCAATAACGGGCGGTTCCAGGTAGACATGTTATTCACCGATAAGGTGCCCGAAGGAATCCGCCGTGGACAAACCCTCCAGATTCGCCTCGCTCTTAGTGATGAAACGCAGGCCCTCTTGTTAGCGAAGGGAGGTTTTTACCAACAAACAGGCGGTAACTGGGTGTACAAACTTGACAATGATGGAAAGACGGCTTACAAGGTAGACGTTCAGCTGGGTCGTCAAAATCCTGACTTCTATGAAGTGCTGTCCGGACTGAAACCTGGTGATAAGGTTGTGACGTCCAGCTATGAAAATTATGGGAACATGCAGGAATTAGTGTTGAAAAAATAATTCGCTATACTGTTTAATAGCCTGGAAGCTAAACGCTGAAAGCTATGAAGCCAAAAACTAAAATTATGAAACTGTTGCTTTTAATCATTATTCTTTGCGGGATCAGTACGACCCCATCACATACAGCAAAGAACAAGACTGCAAAAATCTGCCTTGAGCAGAAAAAGACTCCCGCGAGCTTTGATATGGTGCCATCCGGATTATTATTTCAATTTTAAGTCATCTATATAAAATCCCCACAATGATAAAGATCAGAAACCTCGAAAAAATCTACCGCACAGAAGATGTGGAGACCGTTGCTTTAAACAAACTTTCCATGGATGTCAAAGAAGGTGAGTTCGTCGCCGTAATGGGACCGTCCGGTTGCGGAAAGTCTACTCTCCTTAATATTCTTGGATTATTAGATGACCCCGATGGCGGCAGTTTTCAATTCAACGGGACAGAAGTCGCGCATTTCAATGAGAGGAAGAGGGCTGATCTTCGGAAACGGAACATTGGTTTCGTCTTTCAAAGCTTTAACCTGATTGATGAATTAACTGTGTTTGAGAATGTGGAATTGCCTCTTATCTACCTTGGAATAAAGCCTTCCGAAAGAAAGTCAAGAGTGGAAGAAGTTCTTGATAAGATGCAAATCATGCACCGCAGGAACCACTATCCCCAGCAATTGTCCGGTGGTCAGCAGCAACGTGTGGCGGTTGCCCGGGCCGTGGTCAACCGGCCAAAACTGATACTGGCGGACGAGCCGACGGGTAATCTCGATTCTTCTAATGGTAACGAGGTGATGCAACTGCTCACTGACCTGAACGAAGTAGGTACTACGATCATCATGGTTACGCACTCCGAACACGACGCCCGTTACAGCCACCGGATCATTAGAATGCTGGATGGACAGACAGTGCTCGAGAACATCATGGTGTAACTAGTC
>DATDNL010000194.1:0-12043 GCA_036518315.1 Flavisolibacter sp.
TCGAACAAATGAGAGATATCGATTTCAAAAACAAATCAGTCTTCGACTTTGGAACCGGCACCGGGATTCTTGCGATTCTCGCTGAGAAACTTGGAGCGTCATCCATTACTGCCATTGATGTTGATGAATGGAGCATTGCGAATGCAAAAGAGAACCTGGAGAGAAATCAATGTTCGAAAGTATCAGTTACTCTTTCTTCACAAGTTCTGAAAGACAAGTTTGATATTATCCTCGCTAACATCAATCGAAACGTCATTCTATCCTACCTGGAACAACTTAGTGACAACTTGAACCGGGATAGCCATCTACTTTTAAGTGGTTTGCTCGCGTCTGACGGGGAGGACATAATAGGAGCCTGTTCTCGTCTGGGCTTGAGGTTATTAAAACGAACCGAGCGTAACAACTGGATATCGCTATTGATGGTTAAGGCATTATGACGGGAAGGTTAAATTAACGTAAACTCCCGCGTTTTTTGATTACCTTTGTTCACCAACTTTAACCCCAGCATTCTATGAATGAAGTCTTGTTGATTGTTTCTGGTTATCTGATTGGAAGTATTCCTACTGCTGTTTGGGTCAGCAAATTCTTCTTCAACATCGACATTCGCGACTATGGCAGTGGAAATGCAGGGGCTACAAATACTTACCGCGTTTTAGGTTCTAAATGGGGCACTATTGTGATGGTGGCGGATATGCTGAAAGCAATCATTGCCGTTAAGCTGGTGTTTTTCCTGCCTTATGCCTTCGAGAATGACGTTTACCTGGTGAATATGCAGCTTGGCCTGGGACTGGCAGCCGTATTAGGACATATTTTCCCCATTTGGGCAGAGTTTAAAGGTGGGAAAGGGGTTGCCTGTCTATTTGGAATGGTGCTCGGTATACAGCCCAATGTGGCCTTATCCTGTATTGGTGTTTTCATCCTGGTTCTATATCTAACGAGATGGGTGTCACTTAGTTCTATCTTAGCAAGTCTCGCTTTCCCTATATTTATTCTTGTCATTTTCAACGAGCCTGAGCGCCTCTATAGGGTGTTTGCGATCATCGTTGCCATGCTGGTTCTTGTTACTCATCAAAAGAACATTACCCGTCTTCTGAAGGGTAGTGAAAGCAAGGTTCCCATCTTGAAACACCGCGATCGCCGCCGGCAAAGGCGCAAATAAGTTGCTTTTAACCAAATTTTCAGCTCATCCTTACAGGGTCAGCCGTTTTGGTATAATCATTGAACTCCTTCCACAAAGTCAATAAAGATGATACGGAAAATAACTACCCTATTTCTGCTAGCCACCACTTTTGTAGCTTGTTCAAGAAATCCAATTACCGGGAGAAACCAGGCGCATTTGGTGTCTGAATCGGAATTACAATCGATGGCCACCCAGCAATACCAGCAATTCCTTTCTGAAAACCATGTAGTCTCAGCTTCAGCCGACCGCGACGCTGAAATGGTTAGAAGGGTAGGACAAAGAGTTGCGAGTGCAGTGACTAAATATTTTAATCAACAAGGGCAGGGAAGTACTTTGGAGGGATACCATTGGGAGTACAACCTTGTGCAAAACAAAGAAGCCAATGCTTGGTGCATGCCTGGAGGTAAGATAGTGGTCTACACGGGTTTATTACCGATTACCCAAAACGAAGCCGCTTTGGCGATGGTTTTGGGACACGAAATTTCCCACGCCGTTCTGCAACATGGAAATGAGAGGATGAGCCAGGGTCTGATTCAACAATTAGGCGGGGTGGCTTTATCTGTGGCCGTGTCAAATCAGCCTGCCCAGACGCAGAACCTGTTTTTGAATGCTTACGGTGTAGGTTCCCAGGTGGGCGTTTTGTTGCCATTCTCTCGTAAACAAGAGCTGGAAGCTGACCGATATGGGATGATTTTCGGTGCGATGGCAGGATACAACCCAAGGGAAGCCATTGCTTTATGGCAGAGAATGGAGAAAGCTTCAAACGGACAAGCACCTCCTGAGTTCTTAAGTACTCACCCATCTGCGGGCAACCGTATTGCTCAGTTAGAGAAATATTTACCTGAGGCGTTGAAGTATTACCAACCTGTTCGTTAATTAAGGTTAAAAACGAATTAGAAATTGCCGGAAATGCCGTCTGTTAAGCCACAGACGGCATTTTTATTCCGTAAATCCTTGGCCACCAAGGTATATTTCCGTACCTTTGCTCACCTGTTTATCTGAAAAACTCCTTCGTACTCCTTTCACTCGCATAAAACAGTAATTACAATATGTCTCAAACAATTTTAGAAAAGCTCCAATTAAAAAACGAAAAGAACATTTTAATTCAGGGCTTGCCTTCTTCAATTGAAAAGCAGTTTAGTAAGTTATCCTTCGCAAAAAACCTCACTCCTTTATTACGCACCAGGAAAATCGACTTCGCTTTGGTATTTGCCGTCAGCGAAATACAATTAAATACGATCCTGGATGACATTA
This sequence comes from Flavisolibacter sp., assembly GCA_036518315.1. Lineage (GTDB taxonomy): Bacteria > Bacteroidota > Bacteroidia > Chitinophagales > Chitinophagaceae > Flavisolibacter. The sequence continues at coordinate 2,435 of DATDNL010000194.1, forward strand.
TGCCGGCTTTAAAGGAAGAATCGAAGTTGTGGATAGCTTATCCAAAACTCACTTCAAAGATCTCTACGGATCTTAACAGGGAAGGTAGTTGGAGCAGGTTGGCGACGGCAGATTATGAAAGTACTGAACAGGTCTCTTTGGACCACGTATGGCATGCTGTCAATTTCAGAAAAGTTGAAATTGAAATCGAAGAAACGGTAGTAGTCAAAAAGAAAGCGAAACTCGCAAGCGTTTAAGAAGCGATAAAGTAAATAAGGAGGGAGTCTGTCAAGACTCCTTTTTTATTTTCAGAAAGTCCTCTATTGAAAGGCCAATCGTTGAGGAAAGAGGGGTTTCCGCATTCAGCGCCGCGTCGACCCATCTTGTTGTCTGAAAAAGCTTTTTAACCAAAACGATCGATCCATTCAATAGCTTGCATCTATAAACTGTTTCGCCGGCTTCCGACACCGGGGTAATGACTGCTGAGCCAAAGAGACCATAGTAGGGGTAATCCACTTTAAACTGGTCCTTACTCAAAGCATCCTGGTAGAATGAAGTCTCCTTCATTGTAGTTGGTTTAATTGAACATATGCTTGGGGATTCCAGGGGTAAGATCTCTCCAAAATTAGAGGATACGCAAGATAAGTACAGTAAACAAAAATATCAAACCTTCGTTCCACTTTACTGTAAATCAGGCCTGTCGTCCTCTTTAGTTGTCGAGATTTGCCAGGAAAAAGCCTTCTTTGTGGAGTACTGTTTTGTTAGGAATAGGAGTAAGAAGGGACTCTTTTACAAGCTTTTCAACCAGCCTGAGTTGATTATCCTCATCACCCGATTGAGCGATAAGCTTCCAACTTTCAATCTTCATTAAGGCTCTCTTGCTTGTCTTAGCAACATGACGGTCTAACCATTCTGACCGTTCTGCGAGGTACAATTGGTGGTTACGAAAATAGGCATGCATAGGACTAGATTTTAATTAATGGTAGCGTTTGCTTCTCAAATTAAAAAGTTTTTTTCTTAAAATCCTAATTCATCAATAGATTTCGACGAACTGTATAAAAAAACACTTAGCCGTCTATATAAGCTAGACAACTAAGTGCTCTCAAAGATTGTTTACGCTATGCTAAAACCTCGGCCGACGTCTTATTGTACTCTTCCGAGAGCTTACGCTGCATGTCGTAAGACATTGGCTGATAGCTGTCAAAACGCATTTTGAACTTCGCGCGACCTTGTGTTATGGACCGGAGCGAGGAGGAGAAATCGTGCATCTCTGCCAGCGGCACCTTAGCAATGATCTTTTGGAAGTTACCCTCGGTATCCATTCCTTCCACAATACCCCGACGGCTTTGAAGGTCCCCCATGATAGCGCCCGTCAAGTCCTCGGGGCATAGAACTTCGACAGAATTGATCGGTTCCAACACCTGGGGATCCGCTTCTTTGAAAGCCTGTCTGAATGCCTGCAACCCTGCAATCTTAAAGGAAATATCATTGGAGTCAACCGGGTGCATCTTTCCATCATAGACAGAAACCCTGACGTCTCTTACGTAAGAACCGGTCAAAGGACCCTCCTGCATCTTTTCCATCACCCCTTTGAGAATGGAGGGAAGGAATCGTGCATCAATAGCACCACCGACGATGCAATTGTAGAAAACCAGTTTGCCGCCCCAGTCCAGGTTATAAACATCCCGTCCACGGACGTTCAGTCCGGCAGGTTCAGCCATTCCTTCATACCAGGGCTCAATCCTCATATAAACCTCTCCGAACTGGCCAGCGCCACCCGACTGCTTCTTGTGCCGGTAGTTGGCTTCTGCGGCCTTTCGGATGGTCTCCCTGTAGGGAATTCTTGGTTTGTTGAACTTGACGCCGACCTTGTGGATGTTCTCGATCTTCCACTTAGCCACAGCAAGATGCATATCTCCCTGGCAATGGATCAAGGTTTGCTTCAACTCTTGCGATACTTCTACAATTAGCGTAGGATCTTCTTCCCTAAGCTGGTGAAGTGCCTGCGCCAGTTTCTCTTCCTCGCCTTTGTTCACTGGTTCAATTGAGACGGTCATATTGGAAGTAGGGAACTCAATCGGCGGCAGTTCGTAGTTCTTGCCCTTTATGTGGAGCGTATTGTTCACGTGGGTGTTCCGCAACTTCAGGGTTGCCCCGATATCACCGGCGACAAGTTCATTTACCGGTAGGCGCTTATTACCCTCTAACAAGAAGAGCTGGTTGATCTTTTCATTGACCCCATTTGATTCGTTCAGCAATTCCATTCCCGTTCTTATTGTTCCTGAGAACACTTTGAAATAGGAAAGGTCACCTACGTGTGCTTCTGAAACCGTCTTGTAAACAAATATGCAGGCAGGCCCGTTGGCATCGCAGGGGAGTTCTTCTCCAGATATGGTCTTCTGAGGAGGCATCTCGTTTGCACTCGGACAAACGTTGTCAATGAACCCCATCAGCCTTCCACTGCCCATATTTCTTTCAGCCGACAAGCAGAATAAAGGAAATATGTCATGATTGATCATGGCTTTCTTCATGCCTGCTTTCATTTCATCTTCGTCCAGTTCACCCTTGTCGAAATATTTTTCCATCAGGTCCTCGTCGTTACTCGCGATGGCTTCTACCAGCTCCTTGTGTAATTCTTCCGCCCTTGGCCTTTCGTCGTCAGGGATAGGAAGCTTCTCTGGTTTTCCGCCCGTGTCCTTGAATTTATACATCGTCATGGTCAGCACGTCGACAATCTCGTGGAAACCGGCGCCTTCCTGCCTCGGATACTGAACCACCGTTACCTTGCTTCCGAAGTGGTCCTTTGCCTGCTGAACGATCTTATGGAAATCAGCCTTGTCGTGGTCGAGTTTATTGACGGCGAAGATCATCGGCGTCTTGAACTTCTCCGTGTACTCCCAAATGACATCCGTTGTTACTTCAACACCATTGGCAGCATTTAAGAGCATGACGCCCGTATCGGCGACCCTCAGTGCAGACAAAACTTCCCCAACGAAGTCGTCGTAGCCCGGCGTGTCGAGAATGTTTATTTTATATCCGCGCCATTTGGCATGCATCAACTTAGAAAAAATAGAGTTACCACGTGCCTGTTCCAATTCGTGGTAATCTCCAACTGTGTTGTTCTCGGCTACTGAGCCTTTGCGGTTAATGATTCCGGCCTCGAATAACATGCATTCCGCTAATGTTGTTTTGCCCGAGCCGGCGTGGCCGAGCAAAACAATATTTTTTACATGTGAGGTATCAAACTCTGGCATATAACAAGATTTAAGATGAGATAATAACTGACTTCATGCATTTACTGCATGTTCAGGAATGGCTATAAAAAAAAACATTAGCAGCTTGTGGCGCTAATGAATGTTTTGAATTCGTTGCGGAGTTCCTGTAGTGTGCTTTCCAAACTGAGGAACTCGTTTAAAAGCTCTTCGTGGAGTGTGTAGTTTTCTTCTGCTACATCTCCCGAAGCAGATTCATGTTCAATTCTTTTCTCGTGGGTTTTGATGGAGTGTTTTAGATCGTGAATGTTGATGAGCTGAATGTGAAATTGGTTGTCGAAATGTTCTACGTCCAATAGCTGGTTTTTAGATAAGCTTTTTCTGCATGTTTCCTGGAGTGCTTTCTTAGAGGTCTGGAATTCGTCGCGGTAATTGCGTAGGATCTGGAGCCAATCTTTGCATTCTGCGGTAAGCTGTGAGACATCTGTCTGGACCATGGGACTGAAGTTTTAAAAGGTTAAAAAATGGTTGGTTTTCACTTCAACTTCCTCCGGCGGTAGGATGGTACTCTAAATTTAGAACTCTTTACCAAGAAAAAAACAAGATTTTTATCAATCGAAATCCTTAAATTAATCATAGCCCCTTCGACTATATTTGCCTACTTGTGATTACTCAAAACACCATACAACAGATCCAGTCGCGTATTGATATTTTGGAAGTCGTCGGCGGGTTTGTGAGGCTGAAGAGAAGGGGCGCCAATTACCTGGGTCTTTGCCCCTTTCATAATGAAAAGACGCCTTCTTTTACGGTCTCTCCATCCAAAGAAATCTACAAATGTTTCGGCTGCGGTAAAAGCGGTAATACGATCTCCTTTCTAATGGAGCACGAAAAGCTTTCATACGTGGAAGCGTTGAGGTGGCTCGCCAATAAATACAACGTTGAGATAGAGGAAACAGAAGCATCACCAGAGCAAAAACTTCAGCAGCAAACTTCAGAAAGTTTGTTTATCATCAACCAGTTTGCGCAGCAGTTTTTTTCAAAGACCTTATTCGAATCAGAAGAGGGTAAAGACATCGGGTTAACGTACTTAAGAGAAAGAGGGTTCACCGAAGACACCATACGAAAATTTGGTTTGGGCTATGCACCCGATTCGCGCGACCGGTTTACAAAACAAGCCATCACTAATCAATACAATCCTGAGCTCTTATTGAAGACGGGCTTAGTCGTCAACCGCAATGAACAATTGGCTGACAATTACCGTGACCGTATCATTTTCCCTGTTCACAATAACAGCGGGAAGGTGATTGGATTTGGGGCCCGGCTGATCAAGACCAACGATAGAGCGCCTAAATACATCAACACTCCAGAGAACGAACTATATGTAAAAAGCAAAATACTATACGGTACTTACTTCGCCCGGCATGCCATCGACAAAGCAGATGAGTGTTTGTTGGTAGAAGGCTACACCGACGTCATTTCACTTCACCAGGCAGGTATTGAGAACGTGGTTGCCAGCGGAGGTACTTCATTGACCCAGGATCAACTTCGGCTGATTAAAAAATACACAAAGAATCTTACTATAATCTATGACGGCGACCCTGCCGGTATAAAGGCAGCCCTCCGTGGACTCGATATGGCCCTCGAGGAAAGCCTCAACGTCAAATTGGTTCTTATTCCCGATAGAGAAGACCCGGACAGCTATGTGCAAAAAGTCGGCGCTAACCAGTTCCGGAACTTTATCCTGCACAATAAGAAAGACTTTATCCTCTTCCAACTTGAAGTTTCGTTGAAGGACGCAGGTGCAGATGCCAATAGAAAGTCGGAGGTGGTCAACCAGATCGCCGAGACAATCTCGAAGATCGACAAGACGGAGGATTTCACGAAGCAGCAGGATTATATTCGTCAATGCTCGCAGATCTTAAATATTGACGAAACAGGTTTTACTTCCCTTGTCAATAAATTCATCCGCAACCGAATTTCTCTCCAGGAGAATAAGATGCCCTTCGAGGAGGCAAAGCATTTTGAAGAAAACATTAGGAAGGCTGAGGAAAGCAACTTTGACGACCAGACTTTCACCCTGCTTTTCAGGGATGATCTCCAGGAGCGGGAGATTGCGAGGATCTTACTTGAATATGGAACAAAAAAGTGGAATGAACATGAACTCATTGCAGACCACGTGCTTTCCGAACTACCTGAAGATGACCTGATCGACAATCAAACAGTATTAAGGTTTGTTCACGAATATAAGCAAGAGATAAATCAGCGTCACGCTCCGGACAAGAGCTTCTTTGTTTACCATCCCGACCAATCACTCAGTACATTGGCGGTTTCTCTCCTTAATTTTCCTTTTGAAGTTAGTACCCACTGGAAACGGGAGCTAAGCCAATCAACGGGCTACCAGAAGTCGCTTTTTGAACAGGACTATAAAAGTTTTCTTAATGCGCTAAAGAAGGAAAACGAAAACGTTTTGATGAGTTATCTCAAAATCGGGAAAGATAATACTCATGAAGAGGTCGAATCGGCCATCAACTATCTGAAGCTCAGAAAGATCAAAAGGCTTTTGCTTCAAAACCAGGCGGACCTTGAAAAAGCAGATCCGTCGCAGCAAGGCACACTTTTCCTGACGCACCAACACCTGAAGAAAATGGAGATGGAACTTTCTAAAAAATTAGGTTCGGTTGTTATTCGTTAGCTCTGGTACAATTTTTTAAACGCTAATAAAAAAAGGCAAATGAAGACGATTGCTTCTTTGGGTGGTGGATTGGCAGGTGCTTGTGCGGTTACCCTACTTCACGAATCTGTTCGACGAGTGGTTCCCAAGGCTCCCCGAATCGACCTTCTCGGCATGAATGCCATTTCTAAAGGTCTCAATGCGGCAGGAATTAAAACTCCAACAGGTAATAAATTATACACTTTGGCTCTCGCTGGCGATATTCTTAGCAACTCGATGTATTATGCGTTGGCGGGAACGGGCACTGAAAAGAACATTTGGTTAAAGAGCTCCATGCTTGGCTTGGCCGCCGGAGTGGCCGCCATAACCTTGCCCGGTCCCATGGGACTTAATGAAAAGCACAGTGCCAGGAGCCCTGAAACGAAATTAATGACCGTGGCACTTTATGTAGCAGGAGCATTAGTAGCAACAGGTATCATGAAACTGCTGGCTAAGAGAAAGCATCAAAGACACGAAGAGTGGGAGAGAAGACTGGTTACTTCGGCCATGGGCTAAATGAAAGGACCGGACAGTCTGAGCTTGTCTAAGAATCCCCCGTTAAGAACCCTGTCAGTCTGAGCTCGTTAAATACTGATTAATAAACTCGTTGTCATGTTGGGAGGTCTGCGAACAATTCATTAAGGTTTTCGTCTTCCATCCCGCGTTACTGTTGACTTAATGTAATCAGTGTCCACCCTTTCAATGACGTCGTCCGTGGTCTGATCCTTACCCGTACTAATCAACTTTCTTACTTGCCCATTGCACCAACAAGCTTACATAGTAATTTCTTCCTGGCGCCGCATTATAGTACCTTCCACCAGCAGCATTTAAATCGTTCCCCAGGCTGTATTTAGTATTAAGCAGGTTGTCAACTCCAAGATTGACTCTGAATCTCCATCTGTTCTCAACCCATTTCTGAAAGCCAATTTTTCCTCCTACAAGATTGTATGCATCCGCATAGGCAGTATTAGCGTCGTTCAGCGGCACCTTGCCGCTGTAGTAATACGTAACGGTAGCATTGATGCCACTTCTCAAAATGACGTCATAACCCGTAGATATCGCATGCTTTGGGTCACCCGGCATCTGGTGATTCGAGAAGTCGGTAGTGAGTTGCTTGAATTGCTTATAATGGAAGTCATGCCAGGTATGGCTTAACCAAAGGTTGCTCTGTTGAAATGTTTTGCCCTGCAGAAGCGGGTAACTCAAATAGCTCTCAATACCGTGCTGGTTAGTCTTGCCGCTGTTCACATAATAATCACCACCACCGGCATCGCGCCTTTGTACAATGGCATTATCAAGGTCAAACAAGAAAGCATCAATGTCAATGTATAGTTTGCTGAGCCTTGCTTTAACTCCCAGATCATAATTGGTTCCTTTTTCAGGATTAAGTCCAAGGTTAATTGCGCCACCAGTAGGTATGAGTTCATCCCTGGATGGTGGGGAGAAACCTTTGGAGATTCCGGAATACACATTCACCTCATTCCTGGCAGATCCGAACCTTTTCATAACCGCTATCCTCGGTGCCACCTGGTTGTCGAAACTCCTGCTCTGGGAACCAAGAGAGGCTGGAGTAAATCTTTGGAATTGTAGATTCGACCAGTTCCAGCTCGCGCCGCCAATCAACGACCACCCACAATTCAGGTCGAGAGAAGCCTGGGTAAATGCCATCACCTGGCGGTTATGGATATCGTCGTAGGTGCGAAGAGAATCGGCATTGCCGTTGACATTTTTGTGGATGGCAATGTTGCTAAATCCTTCCTGCCATTCCCCACCCACGATCACACTCAATAGTGACTGCTGTAAGGGCTGGTTAAAAGTGAACAGGGTCCTCGCACCAACATGTGGCTCGGAGTTCTTGCCGTAATTACGTATGGCAGGATTTCTAAGCTCAGTGAACATGCCATACAATACACTCTTATTATCCCACTTGGGTGCAAGGTGCTGGTTATACGAGACACCCGCCAGGAACATGCGTTGTCTTATCGATGCTTTTGCCTGCTCCGCGCTGGGGAATCCACCTGCCGCAGGTCGCGATCCTCCTGGATCGGCGTCATACTCCGCCTTTGTAAGTCCACCTGGTGTTTCATAAAACAGGTCGCCGTATAGAAAGGTTGTCTTGAGATATTTGTTCTCATTGATTCTGTACGACCCGGTCCAACTAAACACATCTCTTCTCAATGCCGACTGGTTCCGGTAGCCATCATTATGCTGGTGTTGAAAGCTCGCCTTGCTCAGTGATTGCTCTGAGCCCGTTGATATGCCTGCGTACAAATTCTGCAGGTGGTAACTGCCGGCTGTGTATTCCGTAGTGACCCCTGCCCGTTCTTTTTCGTTCATTCCGTCGATCAAAAGAGTACCACCCGTACCGGCGCCGTACAAACTACTGGCCGGGCCTTTAATGATTTCTAAGGAATTGAAATTATAGTAGCCAAACTCGTTCAGGTAAGTTTGACCTCCCGGGTCTGTAATGGGAATATCGTTGTAATACACCTTTACATTTCTCACACCAAAAGGCGATCGTAAAGAACTGCCCCGGATATTCATGCGGTAACTACCCGGCGAGCGTTCTTCCATACGGGCGCCAGGTAAAGTGTTCACTGCCGACACTATGGAGGTGGGGCTAAAGAGATTTAGTGCTTGCCTGTTTATGACGTTGATCGATGCAGGCACCCGCGCCGCACGCTTGTTTTGCTCAAATGCCCTGATCTGGACGTCTGGCAAAGAAACATACTGGTGAGCGGTGTCTTCAGATTCCTGGGCTTGTGATATACTGAAAGAGAACAAGAGTAATAGCGGAAAGCAGATCCGGCGCATGTTTGGTTGGTTTTGGATATTGAACGACATAAAGCGTTTGCAAGCACTAAAGATAGGAGAGTATTAAGTTAAAACAAAGGTCTGCCGGGAGGGAGGTTGTTTTACGCGGCACGGGCGGGGAATTATTGATTACTGATTATTGATTATTGGGAAGAGACTTTGGTTTGCAAATATTCTCGCCTCACCCGAGGCAACCTAATTGCACTCAAACGAACGACCTGGAAGATCACCTGGTATAGCGAAGATCAAAGCGTCCATCGGTAACTTTGACCGTATCTCCGTTTCCATTCACCGCGTTAAACCAAAAGATTCCTGAAACGATTTGATTTATGGTGTCGAGCTTTTTAATTGTAAGGGGGCAACCGTATTAGTAGGTTTTTTTTGGGACGCTGGGTCTGCGTTGCCATAAGCCGCTGGGACCTTAAAAGATAGATATTCAGCCATGCTTTTTACAACCGCTCTGTTGTAGGCATGACATCGCAATCTTCTAAGTTCTTAATTAGCCATTTTAGCCTATTCAAGACATTTTTTGCTTTCCTCTAAGTAATGCTCTATTGTATTGCTATTTCTCCCAGGAGCAGAATCTTCGATTATCTTGGATTTATAAACATATAAATTTCTAAAAAGCTCAGTTCTTTTGTTAGAAATGCTATCAATAGTGTAGGTAAGTTCCGAGGCGAAAATTAATGTGTCATGACAATAGAAATACACAGTTGAAATTGAATCCGGTATGATTGTCTCCACCCATAGCAGCTCCTTTTTATTATTGCGCCATATATTCTGCCTCCACTTAAAATTTTTGCCGTTTGCAAATGCAGGAAAGATGGAGCTTGTTATTACGTCTCTGTCGTTGCTTCGACCGATGGAGTCAATAAAGCTTTGAATCGATTCCTT
>DATDNL010000195.1:0-3774 GCA_036518315.1 Flavisolibacter sp.
AGGAAAGAACAAGGCAGACATTACTTCGTTTGTGACTGCGGTGTTTGAATGTGTTGACATCATCAACAGGAGGAACGAATACGAGGACCGAAATAAGAATCCCTTGAGAAAGATCACTGCCGAGGTACTGAAGAATGTAGAGGACGAAAGGATCGATGATACAATAGACAACGGGAATTAGGTCTACTTGTTTATATATTCCTTCAGGGCTTTCACATAAAGCTCGAAAGCTTCCACTCCTCTTTGGGTGATCTTACAGGTGGTTTGAGGATAGTTGTCCTTAAACTGTTTCACCACATCGATATAGCCCGCATCTTTTAGCTTCTGGATCTGGACACTTAGGTTTCCGGCCGTTGCACTAGTCTTCTCTTTCAGGAAGGTAAACTCCGCCTCTTTCACAGAGATGAGAAGCGACATTACCGCCAGCCGGAGTTGAGAATGCAATATGGGATCGAGTTCTTTAAACAAGTTGTGCCCGTTTTTCCTTTCTGTGTAATTCTTTAAATTCCTTGTGTGCGATATGCCCGGGAATGATATATCCAAAAAGCACACCCAAGGCGTGCATCACCATGACCAACTCGAATGTTTTGACAAACATTGCTGCAATGGCAAATCCCCAGGTAATGTAAGCACCGATGATCGATGGCCTAAAATTCAAAGCGCTACCGTAGATCAGTATCCAAAAAGCATATAGGCTAATCAATAGAGGAAAGCCTTTTGTTGCAGGAACACCAATATTCATTCCGACAATGATGAGTATAAGGCTGATGAAAAAGCCGGCATTCAGCCGTCCGAAAAGATCGTTGGTATAGGTCCTTACTTTTGGGGGTCTTTTACGAAAGAGAAACCGGAGGGCCTGGTATAAGAATATGATGAAACTTGCTACACCAAAAAGATTCCAGAAGAAGAAAGTATTGTACCAACGGAAATGAACGTTAGCAATGGTAAGAATGGATGCTGTAAATAGCATCCATCCCCAGACAATCCAGGACCTGCCATCATCCTTCTGCTCTTTTTTGGCAGCCTGGATCATTTGTTCAATTAGCAGCAGGCTTTCTTGTTGCGACAGTTCTCTATCTTCCATAGTTAATTCTTTTTAGCTGCTAATAGATGACCGGGGATAATATAGCTGGTTAAAATAGCTATGGCTGCCAGCAACATTTGATAGTCGTAATGTACGAATGCAGCTATGCAGGCAAGTATCCAATTGATGATACCGCCCACTAATAACGGTCGGAACTGCAATATTCTTCCGGAAATATATGTACCGAGGCCGTATAACAAAATGAAGAAGGGATAAGAAAACATCCACCCTTGCTTTGAAGTAGAGATAATGACAGTCAATACAAAAAAACTGATTCCTACTCCGGTCCATAATGAAGCCATGCTCTCGCCAATGTAGGTTCTGACTCTTGTGCGTCGATTTTGTTTGGCTGCGTAAAAGATTGTAATAAGTGTAACGGGTATTATACCCCACCACACAAGATAGTGGCGTTCGTAATGAAACGCCACTTTAAGAACAAATTGTGTTAGAATTGCCAGGAAGGCATACCAACCCCAAAGGAGAAAATAAAAACGGTTGCGACCAATATTGGTTTTCGTTTTCTCGATCATTGATTGGATCAGCAGCAGACTTTCCTGTGGAGAAAGATTTCCTTCCATGGCTCAGGATTTGATCTGGCTTAAAAGATATTCGGTAGTGTTCTTTCCCCAATTTGGATGGAGATCACTAGCTGGTTTGAACGAGCCATATTTCATCAAAGCCTCCTCGAAGAGCTTCTTGGCTTCTACCTTGCTGCCACCAAATTGCTCGGGTGTGAAATACTTGTCCTGGCCTTCTAATAAATAGATCCTCGGGTTTTCCGGATTCAACTTTTTCGCGACGTCGAGCGCCTCCTGCGCTTTAGGTCCATAGGTCATGTAGCGGTTCATTGGATCAACCATCATCCTCAAGGAAGAGATCATCTTTTTGACCGCGAATATTTCGGAGTTGTCCTTTTCCATTGCCTCGGCTTTAGCGATCATTTGATCGGCCTTGTCGGCAAGCGCGTCAAGATTCTTCAACTCGGTGGGATTAGATACATTGGCTACGTAAATAAAATCACCCGCATTCACCTGGGCCAAAGCAGCATAGTAATAAGGAAGCCACTGTGTTTTTTCGGCATCGCCAATTCTTTCGAAGGATGCTGAGAGGTCCTTTAAGGAGGTAACATCTCTTGTTGTGTCCAATGCGGCAATTTTTTCTTTCATTGCCGATATGTATTTTTCGCTTTGAGCAAATACAGCGATTGTGCAAAGGAATAATGCGATTGATAAGAAGAGCTTTTTCATATTGATGTATTATTTGTGTTGATTATTTAGCTTGTCGTATTCACGTTCCACTGTGTCCTGACCTGTTGAAACATAAGCGTTGATATAATGAAAGGCCAGGCCGATTCCCCACCCGGCCATCGTCCATACAGGCCACGGTAAAATAGTGTATTCATTTTTGTAGTCATACATGCCCCTGCTGAAGTACCAGAGCACCCAGAGAAACGAATTGATGACAAGGTAAGTGGCAAGATGCCTTTTAAATGAAGCACGTCTCTGGGCCAGTTGCCAGAGATGGGGATCTTTACCTTCGGGAACAGTTTGATAACTCATATAGCTTAGTTTAAAGGTTGCTGTTGATAATATCCTGTGACCGATCCACACCAAAGCTGAGAAAGGCGCCGAAGTAGAAAAAGAGTTTCGTTGGTGGGACTATCGGCTCCTTACGCAGACCATTGTAGGAATATGTATACCCGTAGACTTGCTTGCTGCCCAAAACATTCGTGATGGAAAACACGAAAACATTGAATTTGGTGGCGCCTTGCTTGAACACACTGGGTAGGTAATTGACGCTAAAACTGAGACTATTGTAAGGAATGGTCTTCCCCTGGTCGAAGATAGCGTACTTATTGTTCGCGTTGTCGAAACGAATATTGTAGTAGGGACGCCCCGTCGCGTAGACGTAGTTGGCATTGAACTGCGTTTTCAGCTTCGTCACAAATTTCTTCAGCACAAGATTCGCCGTGTGCTTAGTGGCGAAGTTGGGTTCTATCTCTCCTGGGTAGTTAAGGAAGTCGCGCTTGGTGTCCAGGTAAGAATAGGAAATCCAGTAGTCGAAGTTCTTGATGGTCTTGCGATCGCGCCAAAAGAACTCAAACCCCTGAGCATAGCCGAAACCATTATTAGACGTTGCCATCTGCACATTGTTTTGGCCTTCGGTCTTTATAAGCCCCTGGTACTTCTTATAGAACACTTCAGCTCTAAAAGTCTGTTGTGCACTTACTTTCTGGTATTGAGCGATATAATGGGTGGCTTTGGCAAAATCCAGCTCATAAGGTGAAGGCAGGTATTTCTTCTCGGGGCTCTGGTAGAAGATTCCGTACGCCAAGGAAGCCTGGCCATCCTTACCTAGTTTATAAGCTAATGAAACACGGGGAGCCAAATTGAATTTATCGAGCTGTTGTGAATGCTCGCCACGCAGACCAATTTTTGCTGCAAGGTCATTTGTTAAGTAAATATCGGTTTCAGCGAAGCCGGCGACGAGCTTCTCCTTCAGGCTAATTGGAATTTCCTGGCCGGTGTATAAAGTGTAATGCCCCTTGTCGTCACTGTAATTGTATTCCGTTCCAAACCGGACAGCACTCAACCCCTGCAGTCTTCTTTCAAAAACAGCTTTTGCATTAAAGTAATTTCCATTTGAACTGAGTTGAAAGTTTTTGTATTCCAGCCCTGCCAGCACCACGT
>DATDNL010000196.1:0-2983 GCA_036518315.1 Flavisolibacter sp.
TAATATTGCACCTGCTTGTAATGTTTCACCTCCACATTGGAGCAAATTGTACTCAGGTCGTTTCTTGCCAGGTCAACAAGCATGACATGCTCAGCATTTTCCTTGGGGTCCTTTACCAGCTCATCTGCCTTTTGTTGATCAATTGCGTCATCCCCTGTCCGCCTGAACGTTCCGGCGATGGGGTGAACAACAGCACTTCCGTCCTTAATGATCAATTGTGCTTCAGGGGACGAACCCATAAGCTTGTAATCTCCATAATCGAAAAAGAACAAATAGGGAGAAGGATTTATGTTACGAAGTGCCCTGTATACATTAAACTCGTCACCGATAAATGATTGTTGGTAACGGCGGCTGAGGACAATCTGGAACACATCACCGCGGTAACAGCTTGCGATGCCTTTCTTTACCGTCTCCACATAATCGGTATCGCTCATATTAGACGTTTCCTTCGATGCGGTTTTAAAAGGATAAACGGGGACGTCCTTGCTATTGATTAAAGACTTTACCACTTCCAGCTCGCTTTGGAGCCCGGCAATCGTATTTTCCAGGAGTAAGAGTTCGTCCTTGTAATGGTTTATGACGATGACGTACTGATAGAGCCGATAGCGGGCCATCGGAATTTGGTTTACGTCGTCGGTTCCATTATTAAATTTTATGGTTTCAAAGAACTGGACGGCATCGAAACTGAAATAGCCGTACAAACCCTGGGCAAATTGAGCCGCTTTAGGATCAGAACTTTCCGCCTGGAACCTTTGCATAAAATCCCAAAGCAGTTTCCTGAGGTCCCCATTGCCATTGAGCTCGGTCTTTTCCGGGGTTTCGTTGGGCAGCTTGAACTCTACATTTTTGTTATCCCTGATCTCGATACCGGCAATGGCGTTGATGCAGATGAACGAATAACTATTTTCTGCTGTATGATGGTCCGTGCTTTCAAGGAGGATAGTATCCCTAAAACGGTCTCTTAGTCGCAGATAGATCCCGACCGGTGTGTGAACATCGGCGAGCTTCCTGGTGACAGTGGTTGTGATTGTAATCTTCTTCATCGTTTAATGAAGATGCCCCGAACACAGTCGGGGCATCTGAATATTTTTGAAACTACGGTAATAGCTTACAGAACCCCGGAAGAGTTTGCATGCCACCACCAAAATTTGTTGATCATTTGATTCATTGGTGCAAAGATGTGGTGCAAATCAGAAATCAGCAAAAATATTTTTAATAGCTTAGTGAAAACATTTTTTATGACTGTAGAGCACAAGATCAAGGGGAACCACGGAATGTTTTATGTAGAATACGAAGACGAGGTTGCGGCCGAAATGGTTTACCATACGACCTCGGACAATAAAATGATCATTGAACACACGGAAGTAAGCGATGAATTGAGGGGTAAGAATATCGGGATGGAACTGGTGCATGCAGGTGTGGAATATGCGCGGCACCACGGCATGAAGGTGATCCCCCTCTGCCCTTTCGCCAAGCAGGTCCTGGACAAGAAGATGGAGTGGCAGGATGTGCTTGAGGCTTGAGTCTAACTAGCAAATATTATTCTCACTAAGGTTGATAGCCGGTCATTTGGGGCCGGCTATTCTTTTGCAATTGCAATTGTCCATTCTCCGTCCTTATCTTTCGATTATGAAACAGTTATTAGGCGTCCTATTGTTCCTTCTACCTTTTCCAGGTCGTGCACAAAACGACTCATTCTACTTACTAAAGCCGGACAGGATATTCGATGGTGAATCGATGCATACCGGATGGGTGGTTTTGGTTCACAACAACAAAATTGAAGCCGCAGGAAGTATGACATTCAAGCTTCCTTCCAATACAAGGATAATTGAATTGAAGGGCTGCACTCTGTTGCCAGGGCTTATTGAAGGGCACTCTCACCTGTTCCTTCATCCTTACAATGAAGTGTCATGGAATGACCAGGTGCTGCGCGAGAGCCTTGCAGAAAGAACGGCAAGAGCGGTGGTCCATGCAGACTCTACTCTCTTAGCCGGGTTTACCACTGTTAGAGACCTGGGAACTGAAGGTGCCATGTATGATGACGTGGGTCTGAAGACAGCGATTGAAAAAGGTGTTGTGCCCGGCCCCAGGATGATTGTTGCCACGAGAGCCATAGTTGCCAAGGGTGCTTACGGACCGAAGTATGATAATCCAGACCTTGATCTTCCCCAGGGAGCAGCAGAAGTGGGTAATGTCAATGAACTTGAAGATGAAGTGCGCACACAAATATCCAAGGGTGCTGATGTAGTAAAGATCTATGCAGATTATCGTGTCGGTAGAAATGGACAGGCTGCACCGACATTTACTGCCGACGAATTAAAGGCAGCAGTGGCGATTGCGAAAAGCATGGGAAGGATGGTTGCCATTCATTCGTCTACGGCGGAAGGGATGCGGAGAGGAATAGAGGCAGGCGTTACAACGATAGAACATGGAGACGGCGGAACGGAAGAGATCTTCCGGATGATGAAAGAAAGGGGCATCGCACTTTGTCCCACTTTAGCCGCAGGTGATGCCGTCTCGCAATACAAGGGATGGAGAAAAGGAATTGATCCCGAGCCAAACTCTGTTAGCAATAAGAGAAAGAGTTTCGCAGCGGCGCTGAAATCAGGCGTAACTATTTGCATGGGTGGAGACGTAGGCGTCTACAGCCATGGCGATAATGCAAGGGAAATGGAAATGATGGTCGATTATGGAATGAAACCGATAGAAGTTCTGAAGTCAGCGACCTCAGTTAATGCAGACGTATTTGGTTATGGCGATCAAATTGGTCGCATAGAGAAGGATCTCTTAGCTGATATCATCGCCGTGAATGGTGACCCGTCCGCCAATATCAAAGACATCCGCAGGGTGGTTTTCGTGATGAAGGATGGAAAGATTTACAGGCAGTAGGTTTAAGGTGTAAGGTTAGAAATAGCTTCTAAGGTTCGACAAATCGTTCTTCCAGGTCTTGCTTTTCGAGATAGAAACTACCGGTTGGCTTGTC
>DATDNL010000197.1:0-7861 GCA_036518315.1 Flavisolibacter sp.
TCGGATCCGACTGGGGGGTAACAGCTTCGTAGACCTTTACGATATCGACATTAGTTGGGTTAAGGTAATCCAGGTTTGATTCTTTGCCAGTCAGCAGGAAATCCGTAACGGCAACATGGTATACCTTGGCGGGATCAATCAACGTGTTATTCAACAACCATTTGTCATTTGCATTGACGAGGTTTTCGTTATGCACCAGGTAGCCACCAGTTCCGGCATTTTTCTTCCCCTGTTCCAGCACTTTAACCAACAAAGTTCCCTTCATGTCGACTTCCCTGATTCCTCCTCCAAAAGGTAAGGTTCTAAGTACATCATATTCGGTAAGAGGCATCTGTAGTACATCATCAACTCGTATTGAGCCCGAGTTCACAATAATGGCATCCGCATTCGGAACGGAGCTGGCAACAGCAGCAACGATTAATTTGGTAAGATCGGTTGGATGGGTTCTTATTTCAGCTTCCCTTCCGTCTAAGGGAACTCCAGATGTCATCAATACCTTCTTTGCATCAAAACCGAGGCTCCCAAAGTTCTTTTCAGCAATGCCCTGCCATTTTTGAACAACAACATCAGTTGCGCTGTCTATGGCTACCGATTCATCGATCTTCTCCAATTTCGGTGTCACATTGAAACTGTGTTTCTTCTTGTTTATCCGGAGGTTTATTAGGTATGCCGACTTTGCATTCGACAAGGCCTTTGTGATATAGACCTTTCCAATTTTCTCAAAATGTTGGTCATGTTCATGTCCACCGATTATGGCGGCAAGTCCTGGAAGTTCTTTTGCCAGCGCCTCATCTTCCATCATGGACTCATGGGTAAATGCTACAACTGCATCGACGGAATCCTTCAGATGGTTATACATCTCTTTGGCAGCATCCAAACCCAGTGTGTAACTGACATAGTCTGCTTTATTGAAGGGAAGTACCAGTCCGAATAAACCGATTTTGGCTGTTGTCCCATCTGCGTCCTTCACATTGAGAATATAGCTCTTTGGAACCGTTGTATTGCGATACTTGAAGGGAACAATACCTGTACTGGTCTTATGAAAGGCATTCGATGATATCCATTGAAAGTTGGATTCATTGATCCTGTCCTGCAATTCGCCTTCTTTGATATCGAATTCATGATTGCCAAAGATGGCAAAGTCCATTCCGGCAGCATTCATGGCTTCGATCATTTGCTTCCCCCGGATCGCTTTCCCTTCATATTGAAGGCTGTTGTAAACAGAAGGGCTTAGGAAATCACCAGCAATAACAAGAAAGGTATTCGGGTTCTTTTGAAGATATGCCTTTTTCAAAGTAGCTACCCTTGCCATCCCGCCTTCCTTTCCTCCCGATAGGGGTGCGATCTCGTAAACATCATTGATCTGGAGCAAATTCACACTGATCTTACCGTCATCTCTGGAACCAGACTTTCGCGTCGAACTGCAGGAACTGATTACAAGGGCAAAGAGGGCAAGGGGGACGAAATATTTCATGGTACAAGGTCGTTTCGCGCAAGTTAAACCACAAAGCGTTGTATGCGGGAAGCATTTTATTGATGAGATTCTATGAGTTCTTGGAATTTGTCTTTACCTTTTAGTACCAAAACTATCGTCGTATGTATGTCTTCTCCTACATCAACTGGCTGCATGTACTGGTGGCAGCTCTTGCCTATTTTGCGTTAGGCGCTATCTGGTATTCTTTTCTTTTCCAAAAGCAATGGGTGCGGTATCACAATATCGACATGAGTGATCCGAATGGAAGAAAAGGAGCCGGGCTTATCATGTTCATCTCCTTCATCTGGTTTTTCCTGGTATGCATCGGGCTGGAACTGCTTATTTACAGGGCATCCATCACAGGAGGAGCTATTGCAGGCGTGAAATTAGGACTGACTACCGGGTTCTTCTTTTCTGCTGCTGCGATTAGCATTACTTATCTCTACCTGAAACGGCCACTGGGACTTCACCTGATCGATGGTCTCTATCATATTGTGGGACAGGTAATAGCGGCCGTCATTCTTTGCGTTTGGCAGTAGCACCATTACTCCGGAACCACAGCAAGCATTGGATAGTATTCATAGCTGTTGATTTTATTGGCAGGATCTCCGGCTATAAACTCTTTTACCTCCTGCTCTTCATCAACTGAAACGATACCAAGTCCATATACAGCCTTAGGATCAAGAACAGGTCCAAACACTATGACTTTGCCCCTGTTCATCTGGCCGCGCCAATAACTTGCATGTTCCTGCATAACGGCTCTTTCTTCATCCGTCATGGTTTGTGCGAAGTCGGGACGCGAGGGAATTAGCTTCAGTGCAAAGAATTTCTTTTCCATAAATTACTGTTAGTTATTGAAGTTAATAGTTATTGTTGCTCTCGCAAATTCAAACGGCTGGTGGCTACAACAAGAAAGCCCCGGCATTACCAGGGCTTTTAAAATTCAGTTTATCCGTACCAAACTTATTCAACTTTCGTGACCTTCACTACGTTGGTAGGTAAGTGTAAGTGGACTGGCGTACTTCCCGTATTGATAACAATATCACCAGGTTTCAGGAATCCTCTTTCCTTCAATATATCGATCTGGTCAAAGATGATATCATCCAGGCTATCTTCTTCCGAGTAATAAAAGGCGCGCACGCCCCAGCTCAGACTCAATTGGTTCACCAATGAGCGCTCTTTAGTAAAAATGAAAAGAGGAGCTTTCGGACGGTAACTGCTCAACATGAAAGCGGTGTAACCACTTTGTGTCATACCTACAAGGGCATCAGAATTAACATCGCCCGCCAACTTACAGGCATTGTAGCAAATAGCGTCACTTAAAAAAGAAGGGGAGTGGGGTTGGGGTGTCAGGCTGTCCTCCCGGTTATATTGATACTCCGTTCGCTCTACTTCCATGATGATCTTGCGCATGGTTTCTACCACAAGCTTGGGATGTTGACCAGTTGCGGTTTCGCCACTCAGCATCACTGCATCGGCGCCTTCCAACACAGCATTTGCCACGTCAGTGATCTCACTGCGGTTTGGTTTACTGCGGTCGATCATGCTTTCCATCATCTGGGTAGCAACAATCACCGGTTTTGCCCTGTGAATACATTTACTGATGATATTGTGTTGGATCATAGGGATACGTTCAACCGGCAGTTCCACTCCCAAATCGCCACGTGCGATCATCACGGCATCGCTTTCGACAATGATATCGCGAAGGTTGTTTACGGCCTCGGGCTTTTCAATCTTGGCAATGATCTTGGTCCTGCTCTTTCTTTCATTGAGCTTGTAACGCAGTAAGGTGATGTCCCTGACACTTCTTACAAAAGAAAGCGCTACCCAGTCCAGTTCCTGTTCAATGATAAAATCAAGGTCGACAAGGTCTTTCTCGGTCAGAGCGGGCAGGGAAATCTTTGTATCAGGAAGGTTCACGCCTTTCTTTGAAGAAAGAAATCCACCCATCGTCACTTCTACCTGTACATCATTATTCTTTAGTATCTTCTTAACCGCCACTTCGAGCTTTCCGTCGTCAATCAATATTTTGTTTCCAATCTTTACGTCTTTATGGAGGTCAGGATAGGAGACATAGATCCTTTCCTTATTTCCTACCAGCTTTTCGTTGGTGAACGTGAGTACGTCCCCGGGCTCTATATCAATTCCGCCGTTTTCCATTTCACCAACACGCAGTTTCGGACCTTGCAAGTCTCCAAGGATGGCGATGTTATAAGGTTCCCTGTTGTTGATTTCCCTTATGTAGCCGATTATTTTCTTTTTGTCGTCATGGCCGCCATGTGAGAAGTTGAGGCGGAAAACATTTACTCCGCACTTAACCAGTTCCAACAACTTTTCGTAAGTATCGCAGGCAGGTCCCACTGTCGCTACGATCTTAGTGCGGTGGTAGGTGTGTTCGATACCAGCCGCTTTGTCCATGTTGCTGTGATAATACTTTTCTAATTTATCTACGTAGTTACTCATAATGTGTGTGTAATTCCTGCGCCAGGCTAGAAAACAGGTTTGAAGTTATGTTGTTTAGAAATTGCGTTCATACGGTTCCATGAGCCGTGCTCAATAGAAAACAAATACAAGGGTGCTACGCAACAGAAGCGAATAGCAGCTCTTCTGATGGCTGCACATTTTTTATTAAGGGCTCTAAATTAGAGCAATGTTCCTTAACTAGTTTCAAATATTAGCTCGCCAATATCTTTACAATCTTCATCCACTCATCACTAACAGTGCCCTTTCTCTTTCCGACGTTTTCAAGCGGCACATAGTTCATCTTGTTATTTTGTATCCCTACGAACACATTGAACCTGCCCTGCAGTAAGCTCTCCACTGCATGGTAACCCATTCGGCTGGCTATAAGGCGGTCGAGGCAACTTGGCGCTCCACCGCGCTGAATATGACCAAGGATACAAACCCGGGTTTCCATATCAGGCATTTTGGCTCTCACCAGCTTAGCGACTTCTTCGGCACCTCCAAACTCATCGCCCTCTGCAACAACAATCAGGTTCACTAGTTTCTTTCTTCTTTGCTTTTCATCAAGCGACTGAAGAAGCCTTTTCACGTCCGTCTTGCGTTCGGGTATTAATATGTCCTCGGCACCGGTAGCAATTCCGCTATGCAGAGCGATATAGCCAGCGTCCCTTCCCATCACCTCGATAACGAATAATCGATCATGCGCATCTGCCGTATCACGTATTTTGTCAATGGCTTCAACGGCTGTGTTTACAGCTGTGTCAAAACCAATCGTGAAGTCAGTACCCATAATATCCTTATCAATGGTTCCTGCCAGTCCAATGCAGGGAATGTCAAATTCCTTACTGAAGGCTACCGCTCCCCGGAAGGAACCATCACCGCCAATAATGACAAGACCGTTAATTCCGTGCTTCTTCAGATTGTTATAAGCTATTTTCCGCCCTTCGGGCTTCAAGAACTCTTTGCTGCGAGCCGTCTTTAAAATGGTACCGCCTCGCTGTATGATATTAGATACGGAGCGAGCCTCCATTTTTACAATATCGTCTTCGATCAGTCCCTGGTAGCCGCGCATGACGCCATAGACTTCCAGGCCGTAATAAATTCCGGTACGAACCACCGCCCTGATGGCAGCATTCATTCCGGGTGAATCACCCCCTGATGTCAATACTCCTATTCTGGTAACTTTCTTTTCCATCCGATTTGAATTTCACGCTCAAAACCTTCCATTGATTTTAAACGAAGGTGCGAAAATAAGACATTGTTCATTGATGTGTAAGTGATACACATCAACATTAAACATGATAAATGTATCTATACTTGATTTATACACATTTAGCACCGTTTCCTGTTGTTTTCTTCCCACTCTTTCTTGTTTATACATTAAAAAAGCCCCACTTAAAGCGGGGCTCCTGATTTATCTGCCAATTAAGCAATTGTTATACTTTCATCCAGATACACATCCTGTATCGACTGGAGCATCTTCACGCCATCCTCAAACGGGCGCTGGAAGGCCTTACGACCAAGAATCAAGCCCATTCCGCCGGCGCGCTTGTTGATTACCGCAGTGCTAACCGCTTCCACAAGGTCGCTTTCTCCTTTGCTCTCACCACCGCTGTTGATCAAGCCAACGCGACCATTATAGCAATTCAACACCTGGTACCTTGTAAGGTCGATGGGGTGGTCGGAAGTCAGTTTCTCATAGACTAACTTATGTGTTTTACCATGTTTGGTGGCATTATAACCACCGTTATTGGTAGGCAATTTCTGCTTGATGATGTCTGCCTGCAGGGTCACACCAAGATGGTTGGCCTGGCCGGTAAGGTCAGCGGCAGTGTGATAGTCCACACCGTCGACTTTGAACGAACTGTTGCGGAGGTAGCACCAGAGAATTGTAGTCATACCCAGTTCGTGAGCGTATTCGAATGCCTCGGCAACTTCTTTTAACTGTCTTGCACTCTCTGCACTTCCCCAATAGATTGTCGCACCAACGGCAACGGCTCCCATGTTCCAGGCACTCTTAATTGTACCGAACATAGTCTGGTCGTAGCGGTTGGGCATGCTTAAGAATTCATTGTGATTGATCTTAACAACAAACGGAATTTTGTGCGCATACTTGCGGCTCATGATGCCGAGCACACCGTAGGTAGAAGCCACGCCATTGCATCCGCCTTCAATGGCCAGTTTGATTATATTTTCAGGATCGAAATAAATTGGGTTAGGAGCAAAAGAGGCTCCTGCACTGTGTTCGATGCCCTGGTCAACCGGGAAGATGCTGCAATAGCCTGTGCCTGCAAGGCGTCCATGATTCATAAGACTTTGGTAGGAGCGCAGAACCTGGTTGTTGCGATTACTGTTGATCCAAACGTCATCAACGTGAGTGGGAGAGGGTAGATGAAGACTTGACTTATCGACTGTTTTACAGGAGTGGTTTAAAAGGTAGTCAGCCTTGTCACCAAGAAGTTGGGAGATCTTCGACATAACAAATAATTTTCAATCGTTAATTAAGAAAGGCAAATATACCTTTCCATCCAAGGAATCAAAATGATTTAGAACAAACAGGTCAAACCAATTGAAGTGGGATATGGGTTCTGAACCAGGGGCTGTTCCGAGCAATATTTAACTTCAAACAAAGGAAAGGCAAAATGAAAAATGTAAAATGTAAAAGGGGAAATGCGTTCTCTTCTAATTGGATTCATTCGAGGGCAAAAAGAAACCCACTGTAGAAACAGCGGGTGCTAACGATTGCTTGCTATATGAATAGAGATTCTTAAGTCTGTCTTTGAAATGTTTGATTCTACTTAGTTTCGAATCATTCATCTGTGAACAAAAGTAACTGCACCTCGTTTCCTTTTTTGGCTAAAATTGATAATATTTTACAATGCTGAAATGGTGATGAGTCTCATATAATCCTTGCTGGTACTGGATTTTAGCCCATTTTGCCTACGATGCCCAACTATTTATTCAAATGACCAGATGGCCGTTTTTTTACAGTATTTGCAAAAAAAGTATCAATAATACTTCCCTGTTCACGAAACCAAAACGAAGCTGGACTCGGCTGTAGAGGGCGGATTCGTTTCGAAATTGAAATTTATGTGTCTTAGGGTCATTGTTTTTCCCGCCGCTTTTTGCAGCCAAGCGGGAGGGTTGCAGATTGCGTTTACTACGCTAGTGCATCGGGTTAGCCTAGGGTGTATTTTGCACTGTTAGGAAAAGGGAACCATCCAAGACGTATGAAACATACAAGGAATGCAAGGCATGCGTTCGATAAAAGAGACTCAAGCAATCAAAGAATAGGAAGACAGGGATACCTGGAATAAGAGGCTTGCAGGGTATTCGAATTTTTAAAAGTCGTGTTGTCGATTGGACATAGGGTGATAGAGTTGAGAAGTTGGCATTAGCTACCATAACTTTACCGCTGAAGGCCAGGAGAGTTTTTTTGGAAAGGTTTTGAATAAACCTTCGTGTAATAAATCAAGCCAACGTATACCTGGACTATTTCAATTAATCGAATCATTATGAATCAGACAAGGAATTTACCACTGAGGAAACGTATCGCACTTGTAGCACACGATCATAAAAAAGCCGACCTAATCGAATGGGTCATCTACAACAGGACGGTTCTAACCAGGCACGACCTTGTTGCCACGGGTACCACCGGCCGCCTCATACAGGAGGAACTCGATTACCCGGTGAAGCGACTCTTAAGCGGACCTCTTGGAGGTGATCAACAAATTGGAGCGCTTATCGCCGAAGGCAACCTCGATATCATCATCTTCTTCTGGGATCCTATGGAGCAACAACCTCACGACAGTGACGTAAAAGCATTACTTCGCCTCGCCGTGACCTGGAACATCATCATAGCGTGCAACCGCACCACTGCCGACTTTGTATTGACTTCTATTTTAATGAACGATGACTACCCTC
>DATDNL010000198.1:0-4448 GCA_036518315.1 Flavisolibacter sp.
CAGTCCTTAGCTTGTTGGTTAGAATATAAACATAGTAACATCTCGTATTAAGCAAAGAGCTTAAGGTAATGTATTCTACAACTTTCACCACTGACTATAACCATTCACTTAATGCGATAATCAGTTGCTTCGCTGCGCTCAGCATGACAAAAACTATTCTTTACAGTTTGCAGTCTTTCCTAAAGCCGAAGAACAGGGATCAGCCTTCCTAGTCCAAAACCAAATTCGCGCGTCCAAACTTCAAACCTCGAACTTCCGCGTTCACCCAACTTCCGTATCTATCGTTTGCACGCCAATGATCAATAATAAATAACCCCCACCCTTCCCTTCCACGTAATGGTATCAATTGTAGAATTTTGGCTCTTTGGTTCCAAGATTGCAGTCGGTATCCACCCTTAGCACGCCAATAATCAATAATCAATGATCAATAATCCCTTAGCCCAGCCCCTGCTACTCCGACTCTTCGGCCACCCTACTCCCACGAAAGCCCACTCTTATTTCTTAGCGGCTCCAACAGGCGGTTTAGGTGCCGGCACTACGTTCTTAATTGGCGGTGTTGATTTGAGGTAGGCGAATATGGCCTTCAACTCATCGTCAGAGAAGTTGCGGTACATATCCCATGGCATAGGTGGCAGCAAAGGTCTTCCGTTTTCTTCGCCTTTAAATTTTCCATTTCGAATAGCATAGATGAATTGACCTTCTGTCCAGTTCCCGATACCAGTTGCATCAGAGGTTAGATTAGCGGTGTAAGAGATGCCCCAGGGTCCGACCCATGCTGTGAGATCCTGCGTAGCTGCTACGCCTTTTGATTCAAGGTCTTGCCTGTTGACGTCGAAGTCGGGCATGTCGGCAGGATGTCCCGAAAGCATTCGTGTAGAATCAATCACAGGTCCTGTAGCTGTCATCTTTTTAGGTGAGTGGCAGTCGTGGCAGCCGGAAACCGTGATGATATGCTGTCCCCATTGTTCGGCGCTCTCGTAGCCGCCATAGTAAGGTTTGTCCGTAGTAGCGCTGGCTACTTTAACGTCGCTACCGCTTTGACATTGGGAAAGGACTAATGCGGAGAAAATACAAATACCGGAAAAGTAAATGGATGTGTGTTTCATGTCCGTTGGTTTTGGTTAATGAAGCCAATGTGTGTGCTTTCTAAATTTACTTTTTTTTATCCACTTAACATCGTTTCCCTGGTGGATGCTATCCTTGAGCATAGGAACCGCCCATTAATAGGACCGCGACATTATTAAAAAAGCCGGCATGTGCCGGCTTATATTTCATATACGCTTGTTCACTTCTATTCAGCCCGGCCAACAACTTTATAAGTTGTAGTGTTGTCTACCGTTTGAGCTTTCAGGTAAAGATTGTCAGGAGTTACATATAACACATCGCCATTGATGGTTACCTGCTTGCTGTTATCTGGAAGTGCAGTGATCTCGTCACCAACCTGCGGTGCATGACTGGTTGCTGCGGGTTGTTGTTGCGGTTGTTGATCGGTATTGTTGATCACTCCATTTTTTCCAACAACAGTGTAAACCACTTCATTCTTGTTGTTGGTTCCTTCTTTGTAGTAGGTGCCATCAAATTCGTAGAGCTTCTCGCCATTCAGAACCACTTTAGTCGCTCCCTTTGGCAATGATTTTACTACAGCACCCATTGGCGCATCAACCACCTCATACTCATCATTGCGGTCCTGGAATCTCCTGTAGTAAATACCATTATAGTAGTAATACATACTAGGTCCAACGTAGATGGGGAAGTATCCAAAGGGCAGGATGCTTACGTGAATACCGATTGGTGCAAACACAGGCTGGTAATAACCACCGTAGTACCCATAAAAGCAACCGCCGTCGTACCAGTAAGGATAGCCTCCGAAGGTGATAGATACAAAACTGCGCGGCATAACTGCATAGCGCGGCGCTCCTACATAGAAATAACTGCGTGGTGCATAATAGTTGTAACGTACGAATGAATAGCCGCCGCGACCATAACTATAAACCGTTGGATAACGAGAATAGGCCGGATAACTGTTGATGCTGGTCATCCTGTAGTTATTGTTTACGATCACGGTGCGGTTCGCACGCTGTGAAGCAGGGTCGTAACCGCGTTGATTGCCTAATACGGCATTACGGGTCACAGTACGATCGTTATACACGGAAGGCATATCATTTCTGCGGGATACAGAATTGTTCTGCCTTGTGGTATTGGGATCGTAGATGCGCCTATCTACCACCCGGCGATCGTAAGCGCCATTGTTTTGTCGATTGAAATCATAGGAGCGGTTAGATGCCCTTTGACCAAAGTCGTTGTTCTGGCGTGAATAGTTTCCGCTACTGCGGCTCGGGTAACTGTTGTTTCTTTGCCCTCTTCCTTCATTTCGCTGTGCCTGGGCTGAAATAAAAAGACCCAGGGAAAGTAGAATAAACAAGGGTTTTTGGGGTGTATTCATACAGGTAGTGTTTAAGAGAATAGTAAAATTCATCTCTAAGTTCCGCAGAAAACCGATCTGGCCTGTGTTAATTGTCGTTAATACCTTGTAAATCAGGGAGACCGGGGTTGCCAGGTGTTTTTATGCACATCCTTTGCTAAAATATTTAGTATTTCTAACTTCGCCTTGTAGATGGTTAGCAGGAAGGACGATATTATCAGGCAATTGCGAAAGGACATTCTTTTGATGCAGGGTTTTAAACCGGCAACAGGGGATATGGATGATAAGACGGGGCTTGGCTTTATCAGTAATGCCTTTCCTAATTCAAGGTTTCCGACCGGTGCCATTCACGAGTTCTTCTGTTCTGGAATGGAAGAAGTATCTGCATCATCGGCATTCATTAGCGGCATTGCTTCTTCTTTTATGAAGAAGGGTGGCATTGCTCTATGGATCGCTTCTTCGCAAATCATCTTTCCCCCTGCTTTAAAGCTGTTTGGTATTGATCCCGATAAGGTCATCTTTCTTCACCTTCCCGAAAAAAAGAAACTGTGGGCTATGGAAGAAGCATTGAAGTGTGAGGGCTTGTGTTGTGTGATCGCGGAGGTGAATGAATTATCATTTATCGAAAGCCGGCGACTGCAATTAGCAACAGAGCACACAAAAGTGACCGGCTTTTTAATTCGCCGCAATCCTAAGAATCTTTCCACTACCTGCGTTACGCGCTGGAAGATACGGCCCATCGAAAGCAACAAAGGAAGTGATCTTCCCGGCCTTGGTTTTCCAAGATGGAATGTGTCGCTACTAAAAGTCAGGAACGGCAAACCCGGAAGCTGGCAAATGGAATGGAGGAAGAAAAGGTTCCAGTTGATCAACGAACCTCCAATGATAAAGGAAGCGCAAAGAAAAGTGGTGTGATATGAAAAGGTTTGTGTCGATATGGTTTCCTTACCTCGGTACGGATTGGTTTACGCTTCGAAAGCCTGAATTGAAAAAGGTTCCCTTTGTGCTATCCGCGCCTTCGCATGGAAGGATGGTGATCACCGCCGCTAACCCACTGGCGGTAAAGAAAGGAATCGTTGCGGGTATGGTGCTTGCGGATGCAAGAGCTCTTTACCCTTCCCTACAAAGTTTTGACGATAAGCCTAACCTGGTACCGCAACTATTGCAAAGACTTGCCGAATGGTGTATCCGCTTTACACCTTTTGCAGCTCCCGATCCTTTAGGTGGCATCATACTGGACGCCAGTGGTTGTTCTCATTTATGGGGAGGTGACGAGGCCTACGTAAACGACATAGTGAACCGGTTGCAGGGGAGAGGATATACAGCCAAAGCAGCAATGGCTGATACCATTGGTGCGGCGTGGGCCATGGTAAGATTTGGGAAGCTGACCGTTATTGAAAGCAGGGGACAGCTGGAGGCATTGCAAACACTCCCGCCACAAGCTTTGCGAATTGATATAGCAACGGTGGAGCGCTTGCATAAACTGGGTCTGCACCAAATCAAGAACCTGTTAGGCATTCCGCGCACAGCCTTGCGGAGACGATTTGGTACACTGATTCTTCAACGCATTAACCAGGCGGTGGGTACTGAAGAAGAGTTTATTCAACCAGTTTATCCTCCCGAGCCTTTCCAGGAACGTTTGCCCTGTGCTGAACCTATTGTGAGAAGAGAGGGAATTGAAATAGCGCTGGAACAATTGCTTCAACAATTGTGTAAGCGCCTGCAGAAAGAAGGAAAGGGCTTGCGAACAGTAACCTTCAGAGGCTACCGTGTTGATAGTAAAACAGTAGGTATTCAAATCAGTACCAACCGTCCGTCTAATAATGTCAATCACTTGTTCCACCTGTTCCAGGTGAAGCTTTCAACAATAGAACCCGCTTTAGGAATAGAACTGTTCTTACTGGAAGCAACAAAGGTGGAAGATTATGTTCCGGCACAGGAAGAGTTTTGGAAAGAGAGTCATGGTTTGAATGATCAAAGTGTAAGTGAATTAATGGATCGATTGGCAGGAACGCTGGGAAACCAT
>DATDNL010000199.1:0-9305 GCA_036518315.1 Flavisolibacter sp.
ATCGCGGTAAGACCAGGCGGGAATCTCATAGCCTCTCTCCTTTTCAATGGCTTTGTGTATCCAATTGATCTTATCGATGGTTTGGAATGCTTGTTCCCGGGATGCGAAAATGATACCCTTTGCGTAATTGACAGTGGAGAAAAGTCTTCCAATAGGGTCGGCTGGCAGTTTACCAGTAAAGTAGAGCCAATCGACAGCCTTATTCAATGCAAACTCTGCCGCAGAGCCGGCAAAGATGAAGAGTACCGTATCACTCTTGCCCCAGATCTTCCTGACGATTGAATCTTCTTTTACGAAAGGCTCCATACCCATGTGCAGCAAAGATGATACAAATTTGAAGTCAGCAGGAAATCGTAACTTTTATTTACTAAAGCTCCTGTTATGAAAAAGTACTTACTCCTCTTAGCTCCTGTTCTATTGAGCTGTTCTGTTGCGCTGGCACAGAAAGATTATCGTGTTGTTTTCGACCTCACAAGTAAAGACAGTAATGACCAAAGGGCTGTTATCCGCTGGGTGAATGAAGTTTCCAAGGCCGAACCGACCGCGCAGATGGAAGTGGTGATGTATGGGCAGGGATTAGCCCTCGTTACCAAGGGGAAGTCGTCTTATCCGGATGATGTGGCAAAACTCGCGCAGAATAAGAACATTTCGTTCCGGGTATGCCAGGTGGCTATGAAGAACCTTGGTGTAGACAAAAGCCAGTTGATTGACGGAGTGGGCACAGTGCCCGATGGCATCTACGAAGTCATATCTAAACAGCGGGAAGGCTGGGGCTATATCAAAGTAAAAAATTAGACGGGCGATTTTTCGCAGAGATTCAGCATGATTTGCGCCACGTGCAAGAGGTCCCTGTATAAAGTGGGCTTCCTGAAGAAGGTGCATCCATTTTTCTGGCAAAGCTTTACATCCTCTTCTCTTGAGGAGGTAGTAAAGATCATTACGGGAATGTTTTTGAATTGCTCATTTGACTTGAGCCAATTGAGGACTTCTTTTCCATCCATCACCGGCATGTTAAGGTCAAGAACGATCAATGAAGGCAAGGTTGTCGCCTTTTCGATGTACGTAATTGCCTCCTGGCCGTTCCTCGCATGAAGCAAGAGTTGCTGATCAGAAATTTGTTCCAATGCCTCTTTTATTGATTCAAAGTCATCGAAATCATCTTCTGCATATAAAATGATGGGTTTGTTTGCAACTGGCTCCATAATTCAGTAAAAGGGGATTAAAAGATTATGCCATTGGAGTTTCCACAAAGGCTAAAGAGTTAGCCTCACCAGGTGGTGTCCATGCGAGTATCACCAGTTTATACAGAACGTAACCTGCACAGGCACCCAAGGTGTTCAAAAACACATCGTCCACGTCCGTACTGCGGAAACTGGTTACCAACTGAAGCAACTCAATTGTGGTGGAAACCATAAGGCTAACCAGGAATACAGGGAAAAGGCCCGATATCTTCCTGTACAATAAGGGAAGAAAAATTCCCAAAGGCAGTAACATTATAAAGTTTCCAATTATTTGTTTGCTGAAAAGCTTGTATATCTTAAACATTTTGAACAATTGGAGATTCACGTGGTCTCTGCGACCTATTCTTACCATCATCTTTTGCCACCAGTCATGAGCAGAGACTTCGCGAAACAGAATAAAATAGCCGGTTAGGGTAAGTACCATAAAAATATAGACATAGAAGCTGGCCTGGACGAACATTTGGAAGAAGGTCTTTTGCGTCCGCTCTGCAACCTCCAAGAACATCCATCCGTAAAGAAGCAATATTGTGAGCGCAAGAAAAAGCAGCCGCTTATTTCTTACATGTGTGTAGGCACCGTAATGATCGTGAAGATAGAAAATGCCAAGTACCGCCACGGGCACCAGAACAAGAAATTTTTTAAGCAGCGCGATCATTACTGAAATTTAGGAAATCGTTTGATCTAGTAAGTAGTTTTACCTCAAGATTTGTTTCCTTACTTTTAACGATGCCGCCGAGATCAAAACCAACAAGCCTATTTCTCACCATTCTATGGGCAGGATTATTTGTAGGCCACCTGGATATTACTGCAGTCATTATTAATCTCATGTTCAACAGCGATAAAAGTCCAAAGCTTATTTTCAACTACATCGAAGAACAATTGCTATCGGCTAGGCAGTTATCATCTCTCTCCTTATCTCCACCTCCGCCTGTTTGCATTTCTGTTTTAATACCTGGTACAATTGCTCCATGTGCTGCTGCGTAGTCCGGATGTTCACCGGGTTGATGCGGAACCATGTTTTTCCCTTCATTTCGGTAGTTGCAAACCAGAACTGCCCCTCGCTCTCGATTTGCGCAGCTACGTCAAAATGCAGTTTGCTTAATTGTTGTTTTGTAAGATCGTCTGCCTTGTAGCGTATGCATATGGCGGACATCATTGGTTCTGTTGCTGACTCGAAAATGTTTTCCGCTATCACCAGTTGATGCAAATGTTTTGCCTGTCCAATATTGTTGTCCACCCATTCTCCTATCTGCGTCTTACCATAGTGATGGAAACTCATCCAAACTTTCAGGCTCCTGAACCGCTTCGACTGTTCAAAGCCGTGAACGTAGAAAAGGTAACGTTCATTCTTTTGCGAGGTTTGATCCGTGAGGTACGCAGGTTGAATGCCGAATGATTTGGTCAGACGATCATGATCCTTCACCAGTATTGCTCCTGCGTCCAAAGGTGCATAGAACCATTTATGGGGATCGATGGTAACAGAATCGGCTAAATGAATTCCTTTCAGTTGACCGGGATACTTGTTTGAAAGTAGCATGCCGCCGCCATAAGCAGCATCCACGTGGAGCCAGCAGTTTTCTCTTTTAGCAATTGCACTTAAAGCTTCCAGGTCATCTGAGGCTCCGAGGTTGGTGGTTCCGGCAAGGCCAACGATGCAAATAGGTCTGACTCCGTTCTCTTTGTCTCTTGCGATAGCTTCTTCCAACGCGTCGATCTGCAGTTGGTACTTCTCATTAGTCGGAAGTGTCCTCAGGAAGTCTCTTCCAATGCCAACGGCGTCTACGGCTTTATCAATGGAGACGTGCCTTTCTTCAGAAACGTAGACTGCCCATTTGCCCTGCAGACCTTCGTGCTGCGCATGATCTTTAGTAGTCCAATCTCTCCCCAACTTGATTCCAATGAAGTTGGCCATCATACCGCCACTAGTCAGATTGCCACCGGCTTTATCGTTGTAGCCAATCATGTCCGTGAGCCAGCGAATTACTTCCCGCTCCATGGCTACTGCCGATGGCCCTATCGACCAGGCACCGAGGTTCTGGTTAAGAGCCGAAGCGAGAAAGTCGGCAAGGATACCGGCAGGATTGGGAGAGGGAGTGATCAATCCCATGTAACCTGGATGATTTACATGCGTACAATAGGGAATCAGTTTCTCTTCAATGGTCGACTGGATTTCTGAAAGAGATTTTGGATTGTCGGGAATAGCTTCCTCGAAGAGTTTATAAAGTTCTGCAGGGTTGATCTCGGTAAAGAGTCTTTTGTTGTCAATGTTCTTAAGATAGTCAGCAATGTAGTCTACCAGGTAGTGACCTGCTTCTCTAAATTCCTCGTATTGCATATAGCTGTTTGTGTTTTAAAGTTAAGAGAATTATGTACCCACCGAATTGCCTGCATCTTTTAAAATGGAATGATAGCAAGCAAGGGTCAGTATTTAGCTAATGATGCTATTGCACCGCAAAGGGCGAAGTGTTTGCGACCCTTTTCAAGACGCTCGATGGCGAGTTGAAATTGGTTAATAAAAAATCCCGTCATAGAATGACGGGATCCCTTGTATGTCGTAAAAAGTTTGCACTACATGGTGCTGACAAATTCCTTTGGTTGTTTGGACCATTCTTCCGACGGAAGTGATTTGAAATACTCGTACGTGGTTTTGAGTCCCTGGCTCCGATGAACCTTTGGTTCCCAATCCAAAAGCGCTTTTGCTTTAGTGATATCGGGCTTGCGCTGCTTGGGATCATCTGCAGGCAGAGGTTTGTAGGTGATCTTTACTTTGTTGCCTGTGAGTTTCAACACTTCTTCGGCAAAATCCTTCAGTGAAATTTCATCAGGGTTACCGATGTTAACCGGCATGTGGTAGTCGCTCAGGAGCAAACGATAAATACCTTCAATCAAATCGTCCACATAACAGAATGAACGTGTTTGAGAACCGTCGCCAAATACGGTGAGGTCTTCGCCACGCAAGGCCTGGCCGATGAAGGCTGGCAGTGCTCTTCCATCGTTGAGCCTCATTCGAGGCCCGTAGGTATTGAAGATTCGAACGATCCTTGTTTCCACCCCATGGAAATTGTGATAAGCCATCGTGATGGATTCGAGATAACGTTTAGCTTCATCATATACGCCTCTTGGACCGACAGGGTTAACATTTCCCCAGTATTCTTCCGTTTGTGGATGCACCAGTGGGTCTCCGTACACTTCGGACGTAGAAGCCACCAGCATTCTGGCACCTTTTGCTTTTGCAAGGCCCAAACAATTATGTGTTCCCATGGCTCCGACCTTAAGTGTCTGGATGGGAATTTTCAAATAATCGATCGGGCTCGCAGGAGAAGCAAAGTGCATGATATAATCCAGCTTGCCGGGGATATGTATAAACTTGGTTACGTCGTGGTGATAAAATTCAAACTCTTTCAGTTTGAAAAGGTGTTCTATGTTCTTAAGATCGCCGGTGATTAAGTTGTCCATGGCGATGACCTGGTATCCTTCCTTAATGAAGCGATCACACAAATGAGAGCCGAGGAAACCGGCTCCTCCTGTTATCAATACTCTTTTGCTCATTATACCAGTTTAGGTTGGTTAACTAAAGGGCGACCAATGCTTTCATAGTGGAAACCTTTCTTCTCCATGGCAGCAACATCGAATACGTTGCGACCATCGAAGATGACAGGTTCCTTCAAGGTGGAAAGTATTTTATCAAAGTCAGGAGTCCTGAACTCGTTCCAC
The DNA here is from genome assembly GCA_036518315.1 of Flavisolibacter sp. Taxonomy (GTDB): domain Bacteria; phylum Bacteroidota; class Bacteroidia; order Chitinophagales; family Chitinophagaceae; genus Flavisolibacter. The sequence goes on from DATDNL010000199.1 coordinate 4,956, forward strand.
TCGGTGGCTATGATAAGAGCATCTGCATTTTGTAAACAATCGTAAGGAGTTTCGCAGAAAGCGATCTTGTCACCAAAAATGTTCTTTACATTCTCCATGGCCTCAGGATCGAAGGCTGCTACAGAAGCGCCTTCTTTCAGCAATTCATCTATTATTTCAAGGGCCGGTGCTTCGCGAATGTCATCAGTGTTGGGTTTGAAGGCAAGACCCCACAAGGCAAACTGCTTTCCTGAGACATCACCGAAATATCTTTTGATCTTGGTGACGAGGTGAGACTTTTGTCTTTCGTTTACTTCGGTTACTGCATCCAGGATGCGGAACTCGTAGCTGGCTTCTTTAGCCGAGTGCATGAGCGCTTTTACATCCTTAGGGAAACAACTTCCTCCGTAACCGATACCCGGAAACAAGAATCTTTTACCGATCCGCTCATCGCTCCCGATGCCCCTTCTTACCATATCGACGTCGGCACCGAGGCGTTCGCACATTTGTGCGATCTCGTTCATGAAGGAGATCTTCGTTGCCAGGAACGCGTTGGCAGCGTACTTGGTCAATTCTGCTGAACGTTCGTCCATAAATATGATGGGATTACCCTGCCTAACATAAGGACCATATAGTTCAGTTAACAGCGCTTTGGCTCTTTCAGAGGTTGTACCGATGACAATACGGTCAGGTTTTAAAAAGTCATCTACCGCTACACCTTCCCTTAAAAACTCGGGGTTGGATACCACATCGAATTCGCCTTTATAGTTCCTGGCGATGGCTTGCCTTACTTTTTCGGCAGTACCTACAGGAACTGTACTCTTGTCGATGATGATCTTGTAATCGGTCAGTAAGTTGCCTATGTCGTTGGCAACGCCGAGAACATATTTGAGATCGGCTGAGCCATCTTCCCCGGGGGGAGTGGGCAGAGCAAGAAACACGATTTCCGCTTCTTCAAGACCTTCAGCAAGCGAGGTAGTAAAATTGAGGCGCTCTTCCTTGAGATTGCGCTCGAATAATTTTTCAAGACCAGGTTCATAAATCGTGATCTGGCCATTCTTCAATTTGTTGACCTTTCTTTCGTCGATGTCAACACAACAAACATGATTCCCGGTTTCGGCTAAGCAGGTTCCAGTAACTAGCCCTACATACCCTGTTCCTACAACTGTAATTTTCATACTGTACGCTTTATTGGTTAAAGAAATTTAAAACTGACGATGTAATGAACTCAATTTGTTCCTCATCCATCTCGGTATGCATAGGAAGTGAGATTACACGTTCGGTAAGCCAGTCAGTTGTTGGTAATTCCGTTGATGAAGAATTAAACTGTGAGAACATCTTTTGACGATGTGCCGGCACAGGATAATAGATCATTGAAGGGATCTTCAGGTCTGCAAGATAAGCATGCAATTTGTTTCTATCAACCCCATCCAGAACTAAAGTGTACTGGTGGAAAACATGCTTGCACCAAGGGGCCCGAAAGGGGGTAGCCACCTTTGGATTCCCTTTAAAAGCGGCATCGTACCTATCGGCAAGGCGCCTCCTTGCATCTATATATTTATCAAGATATTTAAGCTTTACCTCAAGCACGGCCGCCTGGATGGTGTCTAAACGGCTATTGCAACCCACGATATCGTGATAATAACGTTTGCTTTGGCCATGGTTAGCTACCATTCGAAGCTCAGTAGCGAGCCCATCATCATTAGTCATGATAGCGCCGCCGTCACCGTAACCACCGAGATTCTTTGAAGGAAAGAACGAGGTGGTATTTATGGTGCCAATGGAACCTGTTTTTCTCACAGATCCATCCAAAAAATAGTAGTCGCTGCCGATGGCTTGTGCATTGTCCTCGATCACATGCAATTTATGTGCCTCAGCAATATTCATGATCTCCTCCATGTTGGCAGCCTGTCCATAGAGGTGTACAGGAATTATCGCTTTCGTTTTCGAAGTGATTGCCTTTTCGATAGCGGCGGGTTCAATACAAAAGGTCTTGGGGTCTACATCAACGAAAACGGGGGTCAGTTTCAGCAGGGCGACGACCTCGGTTGTGGCAATGAAGGTAAAGGAAGGGGTGATTACCTCATCACCCGGCTGCAGGCCTAATGCCATCAGGGCAATTTGGAGAGCATCGGTTCCATTGGCGCAAGGGATGACATGTTTTACCTGGTTGTATTTTTCAAGGGCAGTTGCAAAGCTTTGTACCTGTGGGCCGTTTATAAAGGCTGCATTTTCAACGACCTGTAAAATAGCAGTATCAATCTCGGTTTTAATATCCTGGTACTGCTTTTTCAGATCGACCATCTGTATAGGACGCATTCTGTAAGGTTTGAATTTATGAATTTGAGCGCCGCAAAAATAGCTCAATTGGAGGAGGTAATTGGAATGCCGCTACTTTTGCGGCGATTAAGTTTAATCGCGTGGTGTTGATCTACAACCTATTTATTCGTCTTTATGTATTGGGAATACGTTTGGTTTCGCTGTGGAATCCAAAAGCCAAAGGTTGGGTAAATGGAAGAAAGCAGTTATTCGAGGATTTGGAGAAACGAATAACTGACGGTGATAAAATCGTGTGGTTTCATTGCGCCTCGGCGGGAGAGTTCGAACAGGGCAAGCCCGTGATTGAAAGTCTAAAGGTTGAGTATCCTTCTCACAAGATATTGGTGAGTTTCTTCTCCCCTTCCGGCTTTGATGCCGCCAGAAAATATAAGCATGCGGACATCGTGACCTACCTACCAATTGACACAAGGAAGAATGCCAGGCGTTTCGTGGAGCTAGTGAAGCCGGAACTGGTCATTTTTGTGAAGTACGAGTATTGGTACCACCACTTGTCTGCAGTTGCTTATCGGCATATCCCGCTATTGATCGTCTCGGCCATTTTCAGAAAAGGCCAGCTGTTTTTTAAACCCTATGGGCGATTTTACAGGCAGATACTTTTTTTGTTCAGACAGATCTTCGTGCAGGATGCCAACTCCCTTGGACTTTTGAAGGCTAACAATATTAACCACTGTAGCCTAAGTGGAGATACAAGATTTGACAGGGTAAAGAAGATCGCTGACAGCTTCACGGAAGTTCCTTTACTCAGCCAATTTATTGGTGACAGTACAGCCATAGTCGCCGGGAGCACATGGGAGCAAGACGAAGAGATATTATCTTATTACCTGGGGGCGTCGCCTGCGAAGATTGTGATCGCGCCACACGAAATAAAGAAGGAACATGTGCAAAGACTTCAACGCCTTTTCCCGGGGTGCGTACGCTATTCTGAATTGCAACCTTTACTAAACCAACATTCAGAAGGAAATTCCATCTGGAATTCGATAAACCAACAGCAGCAAAGAGATGTAGAACAGAGACTGGCGAGTGCAAAGACGCTGATCGTTGACAGCATGGGCCTTCTTTCAAGGCTGTACCAATATGCAACCATCACCTACGTGGGTGGGGGATTTAAAAGCGGTATTCACAATACCCTTGAAGCGGTGGTTTATGGTAAGCCTGTTTTATTTGGTCCGAAATACCAGAAGTTTAAGGAAGCGCGAGATCTTATTGAAAGAGGAGCCGCTTTTAGTGTAACCAATGCAGAGGAACTGAAAATAAAAATGGATCATCTTTTGAACGACCCATCGGAATTATCGAAAGCAGGTTATGCTGCTAAGTCATATGTCGAGGAAAACACGGGTGCCACTAAAAAAATCCTGGACTATATTCAGGAGAACCGCCTTCTAACCAGTTGATAGAAGTGCTTCACAATTTCCTTGTCTTCGTCCCAACCGATCTTGAACTTCAGTTCCCTGTTGATCCAATATTCGGCTTCTGAGAAAATATGAAAGCTATTGATGGTTTTTATGCTTCTCTCGTAAAAAGCTTCGTCCCCGCGGAATAATTCCCTGACAAAGGTGAAGCGGTCATTGATACCGATCCCTTTCCTGAGATCCTTTATAGGCGCCTCTTTTAAAACATGGGCGACTTCGGTTTTCTGCTGCTTAAGGCGATCATTCAGAGACTCTCTTTTTTCTGCTACTGCCTCGTTCACTTCCTTTTTGGGCTGGTATTGTGCCAAGGTCGGCGTTTCTACCGTAGAAGAGAATGCAGGATTCAATACTTCCTGCGGCCGTGGAGCAAAGCGGGACACTGGTTCTTCAATAGCCTCTTCCGCAATCATCGGCCTGCGTAAGCTGTATTCTTTAGGTGCAAAAGAAGGCTGTAGTACTTCTTCTTTAGATGCAAAGGAAGGCTGAGGTGTTTCTTCCTTTGGGGCGAAGGAAGGTTGGGGTACTTCTTCCTGCACTTCTATCCTTGTGACCACGGGTTTAGGTACCGACTCCTCTTTCGTTTCGTCAGCGAAAGGAGCGGCAACAACTTCTTCGGCAAGGT
>DATDNL010000200.1:0-10000 GCA_036518315.1 Flavisolibacter sp.
GCATCGCCCACAAGATTGTTCCCTCAACTGGCAACGATACTAGCGGGGGCGAACGTTACCGGACCTTTACCGGGTGGGGATGCCGGCGCTAATATAGAAGCATTAAGTTCTGTATCGAGGACGCTCAACTTCAGGCTGACGGTTAGGGATAACCATGTGTACAGTTCAACAGGCAATGTGTCTGTGGGACAGACAGCCTTTAAGGATGTGGCAGTTACCGTTACTAATACGGCCGGTCCTTTTGTGGTCACTTCACCTAATTCCAATATTACGTGGCCTGCGGGTGGTAGTGCAACTGTTACATGGAATGTGGCGGGTACGAATGGCGGTTCGGTGAATTGTGCCAATGTAAACGTCTTATTGTCTACGGACGGGGGACCGACCTTCCCGAATGTGTTAGCATCTAATGTTTCTAACAATGGTTCTGTGGTTGTTCCTGTTCCGAATACTCCTGGTGCTACGAACAGGATCAAAGTGGAGTCGGTAGGGAATATCTTCTTCGATATCTCGAATGCGAACTTTACGATTGGTGCAGGAACAACATCGTGTGGAGATCCCACAGGTTTGGCATCGTCTTCAGTCACTCAAACTTCGGCAACCGTAAGCTGGAATACTGTAAGTGGAGCTACCAGTTATGCAGTGGATTATAAGGCCAGTGCTTCTGGAACATGGATCAGCGCTGCTTCATCAACTACGTCAACCTCGGTTAATTTGACGGGGCTAACTGCAGGTACAAGCTACGATTGGAGAGTAACCGCAACTTGCTCTTCCGTTTCCGGCAATCCAATGCAAAGTACCTTTACGACATTGAGCAGTAGCGGTGGCGGTACGTGCCCGGGATCTTATGATGGTGTTTCCAATGGAACCACATCTGGCGCGGCATTAATACCAACTAATACTGATGTTTATGGAACAATTAGTGCACGAGGGGATGTGGATTACTACAAATTCACCATCACAACCGGGGGAACCATAACTGTGTCGTTGACAACTCTACCTGCCGATTACAATTTGAGCCTATTGCAGGGCAATGGAACTACTGTGATACAATCATCAATGAACACCGGCACGTCAAATGAGACTATCAATGCAACTGTATCAGCAGGCACTTATTACGTGAGAGTGTATCCGAAGAATAATGGAGCATTTAATGCAAGCAGTTGTTACACTTTGAGAGTGCAGACAGGAACGGCTGCGAGGATGGGACCTGATGTGTTTGTGAACAGCCCATTAATGGTATCACCCAACCCGGCGGCGTCGAAGGCCATACTGTCGTTTGGTATGGCGCTAAGTGGAAGTGCCACACTCTCTGTTATTAATCAAACGGGTGCGGTAGTGGTAAAAACGACGATTGGGGTGAATGCAGGAGATAACAGCAGGGACCTCGACCTGAGTACACTGGCAAATGGAATCTATTTTGTCAGGCTGCAGGCTAATGGAATTTCACAGATGGCAAAATTGGTTGTAGCGAAATAAGCAATCAACGTTCTTATAAAAAGGGGGTTGCAGAGGCAGCCCCTTTTTTTGTAGGTCACAGAGGGCGCGGAGCGGCAAGAAGGTTCAACAGTTTGCAGGTTTAAAGTTAAAGTTGGCGGAGAGGCTTAACGACGCTGAACCGCATTGAGTAATTTAGCGTAAAGGACCTCAGAGATTAAATACCTGTTCCTTCATGAGCCAGGAAATCCTTAGTCTCCTGGAGAGTAGGTCCTCAGCAAGGTATATTTTGCATGTCATTCACCTCGTGGTTCATCGTCCGCTCATTTGCCGTTGACCTGCCGCTCATTTGTCAGGATGTTTAGATACTAAAGGAATGGTAAAGCGTCCTCAAAGCGTAGTCAAAGCGTGGTCAAAGCGTACTCGGAGTCTAGTCGGAGCTTACTGAACATTGGGGACGGTTTTGTATCAAATAACATGACGTCTTATCAATACTCAAAAAGAGTATGAATAAAAATGTCCCGCAAATGAAGACTACTGGTCCAAAATAGCTACTCACTCCTGCAACTGTCGATAAGTCAATTGTGACAGTTCCTTGAGCATTGGTTGAAAGTCCTTCTTATCTCCTTCGCCTGGAAACAGCGATGTAATGAAATGTTGGTGCTCGCGCGAATACATTGCTAGCTTTTTCGGATTGGTTTCGCTCGAGTACTTCAGGTTGGCGAGCCTGTCGCACAGCTTGACGAAGGTGGCAAAAGGAGTATTTCTTATTCCCTTATAATAGTCTTCATTAGCTCTTTCCTCCCTTGTTCTGCCTTTTTCATTGCTGACTGCATACACGATATTGGCAACGGTTTCTCCGGCAATATTCTTTACATCCTTATAGGTGAACCGGCAGTCTTCTATAACATCGTGTAGCCAGCAAGCGTTGATCACGTCAGACCTGCTTTCGCCCGGGATATAGTCAATATATTTCTTGGCATAGTCAACCACCATTGATAGATGTACCGAATAGGGCTTGCCGTCGTAAAGATGGTTGGTGTTTTCGTGTGCCTGGATGGCAATATCTCTCACCGAATCCATAGAAGTACAATTTAACTGAAATAATAGCAACAGACAATGACCTGCGCCGTGCGGTACATTCGGAAGTAAAAAAACACATAACAAAATGGGAAAAGTACAATGGGATAGCAAATTAATCATCTAAATGACTGACGCATGTCATTCCCCCTGTCGCTATTCGTGCTTACGTTTATTCCCTCAAAACCGCGACGCTAGTCGCGGGAATTGCTTGCTAAATCTTCAATATGGGAAGAGAGTGTATCTATTGTCTCTATAAGTCAGCAATTGAAACCATCACATTAGTTCAATCAAACCGAAAGCTTGTTAACGATTAATTTTTGCATATATGATAGGAACCCAAAAAACCGCCGTTGATAAATTCATGGAATTGGTCGAAAGGCGTAATCCGAATGAGCCTGAGTTTTACCAGGCTGTGTACGAAGTGGCAATGAATGTTATTCCTTATATCGAGGAACATCCACAGTACAAAAAAGCAGCAATCTTAGAAAGGATCATTGAACCTGAACGCATCATCATTTTCCGCGTGCCATGGGTGGACGACAAAGGAAACTTCCGAGTCAACCGAGGCTACCGTATACAGATGAACAGCGCTATCGGCCCTTACAAAGGAGGGCTAAGATTTCATCCAGAAGTAACGCTGGACACGTTAAAGTTCCTGGCGTTCGAGCAGGTTTTCAAAAATTCGCTCACCAGTTTACCAATGGGTGGTGGCAAGGGCGGCTCTGATTTCGATCCAAAGGGCAAGTCGGATAATGAGGTCATGCGCTTCTGCCAAAGCTTTATGTGTGAGCTTTATCACCACGTTGGAAAAGATACTGACATACCTGCCGGCGATGTGGGCGTTGGTTCACGGGAGATCGGCTACCTGTTCGGACAGTTCAAGCGCCTCAGGAATGAATTCAATGGTGTACTTACCGGTAAAGGATTCGCTTACGGTGGTAGTTTGATTCGCCCTGAAGCAACCGGTTATGGGCTTTTGTTCTTTGTAGAAGAAATGCTGAAGACAAGATCGCAAACGATCAAAGGAAAGAGAGTTGTGATCTCCGGCAGTGGCAACGTAGCTCAATATGCGCTTGAGAAGACCATCGCATTTGGTGGAATACCTATTACGGCATCGGACAGTAGTGGTTTCGTTTATGATGAAACGGGCATTACGCCGGAAAAGCTCGCCTGGTTAATGGAATTGAAGAATGTACGTCGTGGCCGCATAAAAGAATATGCCGACCATTTTAATTGCGAATACTATGAAGGAGAAAAGCCCTGGGGTATGCCTTGCGATATTGCACTGCCCTGTGCTATTCAGAACGAGATCAATGAGCATGATGCCAATGAACTGGTGAATAATGGATGCATGCTGGTTGCAGAAGGAGCTAATATGCCAAGTACGCCTGAGGCTATCGCTATTTTCCAAAACAATGGAATCCTGTATGCCCCGGGTAAGGCTTCCAATGCAGGTGGTGTTGCCGTTTCCGGTTTGGAAATGTCACAAAACTCCATTCGCATGTACTGGACCAAGGAAGAAGTAGAAAGCAGGCTGAGAATGATCATGCAGAACATTCACCAGCAGTGCAGGCAACATGGAAGGCTTCCAAACGGTAACATTGACTATGTGAAGGGAGCTAATATTGCCGGCTTTGTAAGAGTAGCCGACGCTATGCTTGCTGAAGGGCACGTGTAAAACACAGAAATATAGAGCACCGAAACTAACGCTTAGACGGGCCCACGGGCTCGTCTTTTCTATGTAACTCTCGCCAGGGAATAGTAAGCCCCGGTTAGCGAAGTGAACGGTTGATTTCTTAATTTGCCACATGCAACCAAAATGGCCTTCTTTTGTTGCCGGTCTGCTAATATTATTTATCATTTATCATTTTCCTGAGTTCTTTTCGGCTTTGTGGATTGCCGCTGTTTTCAAGATCGGCTTCTTGTTCGTTGCCTATATAATAGCGCGTTGGCAGGGATGGAAGGGTCTGGGTGGTTATGGTTTGATGCTTCACCCGGGATGGATAAGGAATCTTTTGTTGGGACTCGCAACAGGTATCGTCTTTTTCCTGCTTTCAGAATGGCTGTCAATGCAGAGTGGCTGTGAACAACTGGTTTCCATTAAGAACTTTATTGCCATTTTAAAACTGCTGCCAATAACGCTGGTGATGACTTTCTTTCCCTCCATCGCTGAAGACATTCTAACAAGGGGTTATTTATATGGTCACCTGCAAAAGGTACTAAGACCTGCAATTTTTATCCTGGTGTCGGCCGCATTTTATGTACTGAATCATATCTGGCGTTTAGGGCAGGGCGCTCCCGTTCTTTCCTATCTTTTTATCCTGGGCATTGCGCTTGCCCTTGCCTTAGTCTTTACCAACTCTTTATGGCTCACACTGGGAATTCACTGGGGATCGAATATCGCTTTTGAGATGGTAAATGCTGTCACAATAACAAAGACGGTTAACCAGGCTTTGAGCCTCTGGATTCTGGCCGCCTCTTTCGCCTTGATGCTATTGTTCATAATTATAGCAAGGAGGTTATTTGGTCGTTGTAGCGAATGGCCGACGTCGAAATAGAGCTCATTTACTTCAAGAAACAATATACCTCCCCGGTGTCTGTTTAATATGGTCGCCAATATCCTTAGATCTCGAAGGCCTTGTCAGTTCTGGAATGTTCTTAAAAACTAACAGTAGAGTAATACGGCTAAACGGCTATAATCAGTATTTTAGTCGTGCAGAGATTAAACCTGGCACCTGGTTATGTACGATTTGATCGGCGATATACATGGACATGCAGCCGCACTGGAGGCCCTCTTATCCAAACTTCATTACAGCCAAGTTGATGGAGTGTGGAAGCATCCTTCCCGGAAAGTGGTCTTCGTTGGCGATTACATCGACAGGGGTCCGGAGATCAGGAAGGTATTACAGATTGTAAAGGGAATGTCCGACAGCGGGAATGCGATTGCGTTAATGGGTAATCATGAATACAATGCACTTGCCTATGCCTTTGAGACATCCGACGGCAAATTCCTGAGAAGCCACAACACCAAGCATAATATTCAACACCAGGCGACGCTCGATCAATTCAGCGAGTACGAAAATGAGTGGGAAGAATACCTCGAATGGTTCTATTCACTTCGCTTATTTCTTGACACCGGCGAACTAAGGGCCATTCATGCCTGCTGGGACGATGCTCATATTGAGAAGCTTAAACGTGACGGTATTGAAAAGATGACCGCCGACTTGCTGGTGAAATCACATGACCGGTATAACACGGAGTATCGTGTGATCAATGATCTGCTCAAAGGCAAAGAGTTTAACATACCCGAGCAATATGCCTGGCATGATAAAGATGGTAACCTCAGGAGCCAGAACCGCATTAAGTGGTGGAAAGATCCAGCGAACGCCAGTTACCAGGAGTTCCTGTTTGACTGCCCCGACGAGCTAAAAGAACGGATGATTGAAGGACATATCGATGCTTTAATCTATCCTGCAGATGCGCCCCCGGTTTTTTTTGGGCATTACTGGCTTAAGGATAATTATCCTGTCATACAAGCAGACAATGTCGTTTGCCTCGACTACAGCATTGCAAAGGGTGGCAACCTCGTTGCCTACAGGTGGGATGGCGAATCCACTTTAGACGGTTCGCATTTTGTCAGCGTCGCTTATTTTGAGTAATCATTTTATCGAAACTGCTTTGCGGCTTTGATTTAACGACGCATCCTGTGTTTTGACTACTTTTAACCGCTATCATCTAAAACCCTTCTATTGAAAAAGTTTAGTCTCGCGTTATTGGTAACAGCTTCCTGTGGCATCTGTTGTTGCCAGAAGAAAAATAGCGCTTCGGTCGCTAAGCCGCTTTTTGATTCCGTGCCCGTAGTAAACCAGGTAAAACCGATGCTCGAAGAGATATCCGGTATCGCCGATAGCAAGATCAACACCGGCTATATATGGGGTGAAGAAGACAGTGGCAATCCCAACGAAGTGTACCTTCTTAACCACAATGGTTCCGTTGCAAAGACGGTGTATCTAAAAGGGATCACCAACCGCGACTGGGAAGATATGGCCCTTGTTGACGACACGCTATACATTGCAGAAACTGGCGACAATGCACAGGCGTATTCCGCCTACCGCTTTTTTAAGTTTGCCGAGCCTTCGTTACAAACAGATACAGTAGTCAATATTCAAACTATCAACTTCACCTATCCCGACGGTTCGCATGACGCCGAAGCCTTTGTTGTAGACGAGGCAAAGAATATCTATGTTATCACTAAGAGGGATAATCCCTCGAGGATTTACAAACTCAGTTACCCTTATGGGGTTAACAATACGCTGGTATTAGTCGGCGCCTTGCCCTATTCGGGTGTAGTCAGTGCCGCAATGAATAAGAGCGAGATCATTGTGAAAACATACACAACACTGTACTATTACAAACGTCAAAGCGGTGAAACCATCCCTGCCACGTTGAAAAAGCAATCCTCTACCTTGCCTTACCAAATGGAACCGCAGGGAGAAGCGGTTGCCTTCGCCATCGACGGCTCCGGATACTATACGGTCAGTGAGAAAGGATTTGCCAGCTGGGTGAATATCTATTTTTATAAAAGGAAATAGGTCCTTGCCTCGCCTCAGGCTGAGACTTCATTATAAGAAAAAGGTGAGGATCCATTCTCCTCACCTTTAGACATTCGGCCATTCCAAGACATCAGGTCGATTTCCACGGAATGGTATGCGTTGTTCCCGCTCACGAGATCAGGGTTACGAGAACGGCAAGTGGTTGCTGTTTAAGATACAATTTTGTTGCATTTAGCAAGCCGCCTTCCAACCCGTTCGCTTAATAAGACAGACGCAATAATCCCTCTACGCTGGTATCATCATTGCAGGAAAGTGAACAGTATCGATCAAATGCACCACAGCGAATGAAAAGAATCAGGCTTAAAAATATCTGGACACTTCTGCAACAGGCGTTCAAGGGTTTCTCTAACGACAAGGTTTTAAAGATGAGTGGTTCCCTGGCGTACTCTACTATTTTTTCCATAGCGCCACTCATCATGCTAATTATCTTTCTTGCGGATATTTTTTACGGTCGTGATGCTATTGAAGGAACCATCTACGGCCAGATTCGCGCCTTCGTGGGTAACGACGCGGCGGCCCAGATCCAGGGCATGATTCGCGGCGCCTCTCTTAGTGGTAAAAGTCATATGGCGGCTATCATAGGTGTGATCACCCTGTTGTTGGGTGCCACCTCCGTCTTCGGTGAGATACAGGACTCTATAAATATCATATGGGGTCTTAAGCCGAAACCAAAAAAAGGATGGGTGAAACTGTTGTTGAACAGGTTACTATCCTTCTCGGTGATCGGCAGTTTCGGCTTTATACTGTTAGTATCACTGGTTGTCAATACCATCATCGAAGCGCTGATGAACCGCCTGCAAACTTTGTTTCCACAAGTAACCGTGGTCTTAGTTTATGTCGTTAACCAGGTAGTCATCCTCGGCGTTACCACATTACTCTTCGGCGTGATTTTCAAGGTGCTGCCCGATGCGCGTATCAAATGGCGCGATGTGCTGGCAGGAGCATTCGCCACCGCTGTTTTGTTTATGTTGGGAAAGTTTGTGATCACCTTTTATATCAACCACTCTAGTGTGACGAATGCCTATGGCGCTGCTGGGTCGCTCGTAATCATCCTCCTGTGGGTTTATTATTCTTCAGCCATACTTTTCTTTGGAGCTGAGTTCACGAAAGCCTATGCTGCCAAGCATGGCTCACGGATCTATCCGAATCAATATGCTGTTTGGGTGAAGTTGGTGGAGGTTGAGGAAACAGGGACTTCATTGCAACAGCTTGAAGAAAAGAAAGAACAGGAGAACCGCGAAACGGGTGATCACATTAAAGTGATGTAAATCGGGGGAAGTGACAACAAAGTATATCCCTCGTCTTTAGTTTAGGCAAACTAATTTGTCAGCCATTCACAATTGGCGTCGACTTTGTTCCTTTACGGCTTAATAAACGAATCAAATGGAAGGTATTGATAAAGAAAATACGCAATCAAGGATTCTTTCTGAAACCCCTGTTTCTGTTCTGGACCTTGCCACCATTGTACAGGGTGAGACTGCAGGCGATGCCTTGCGACGAAGCCTCCGCCTGGCACAAAAAGCCGAAGCCCTTGGCTACACGCGCTATTGGTTTGCCGAGCATCACAACATGGAAAGCGTGGCTTCCTCTGCTACGGCTGTGTTGATCGGATATGTGGCCGGTGGTACTTCCTCCATTCGCGTCGGCGCAGGCGGTGTGATGCTTCCGAACCACGCTCCCCTGGTCATCGCCGAACAATTCGGCACTTTGGCTTCTCTCTATCCTTCCCGCATCGATCTTGGTCTTGGCCGTGCACCTGGCACCGACCCGCTTACATCCCATGCCCTGCGCCGCAGCCTGAAGGGAGATGTAGACGAATTTCCAAACGATGTGGCGGAACTCATTTCCTACCTCGGACCAAAAGATCCAACTGCCCGCATAAGGGCCGTACCCGGCGAAGGAACCGAAGTACCGGTGTGGCTACTGGGTTCCAGCACCTACAGTGCACAACTCGCCGCCTTCATGGGTCTTCCCTTTGCCTTCGCCTCGCATTTCGCACCGACTTACTTAATGGAGGCCTTGACTCTTTACAAAGAACGCTTTCAACCCTCTCAATGGCTTTCGGAGCCCTACAGTATGGCTTGTATCAATGTTACCGCTGCGGACACAGACGAAGAGGCGAACTATCTCGCAACTTCATTTTATCAAATGGCGCTCGGTATGGTTCGCAACCAACGGAGGCCCTTGCCGCCTCCGGTCGAATCAATGGATCCAATCTGAACAGAGCCTGAGAAGGCCGCCATCAGTCATATGACACAGTACGCGTTTATTGGAAGTGTACAGACGGTAAAAGCCGGGCTGCAATCTTTCTTAGAAAGGACAGGAGTGAATGAGGTCATGATCACCTCGCACATTTACTCACTTGAAGCGAAGATGCATTGCTACGAAGTGGTGGCTCCGTTGTTTGAAACAAAGTGACAAACACGACTTTACCAATCACCTCACATTGTCAGCAATCATTTCGAAGGAGCCACATCACGGGGGTGTCATTTCGAAGGAGCGGAACAACTTTAATCTGGAGAATACTCGCGCGCGACTGAGAAATCTTTCAATTAAAGATTGTCCTCTTTGGGATGAGATCTCTCCTCGGCTGATGGTGACTGCACATAATTGATGGTATCGAAGCCTCGTCGGGATGACAATTTAAAAAGGGAGTGTCGTTTCGGAGCCAACCCCCAACGGATCTGTCATTTCGAAGGAGCTGGATACGCTTCTTCTCAAGAAATAACCGCACGCGACTGAGAAATCTCAAGGGCTTGTAGACATTGAGAGATGTTCTCGCAGAGGCGTGGGGGGTAGTTGATTGGGTTGAGGAGCCATGCCCCGGCAAGCTGTCATTTCGAAGGAGCTGGATACGCTTCTTCTCAAGA
>DATDNL010000201.1:0-6236 GCA_036518315.1 Flavisolibacter sp.
GTAAAGAATAGGATGTCCCGTATATGTCCCATATATGTCCCATATCTTTAAAGATACGGGACATCTACGGGACAAGTACGGAGCAACATCGGGACATCCATGTATTTAGATATGTTGGTCCTTATGGAGACTTTCGGGTGTCTTTTACCTGGGTTTTTGGGAACTGTATATTCTCGAGGTAAAACACTAAGTGTTAATACTTAAAGGTCAGATTGAATATTAATAAAAGGAGATTCAAATCATTTTATTAGAAAAATATCTTCTTTATCTTACCGCACTGAGCCTAAAAAACGGGTAACACCGGGCCTTGATTAAAACCATAGTGTATGCGCAAACTAACTGCAGTGGCGATTGCTATCGCTCTTTCATTTCCTGTCCTCGCTCAAAAAAATAAAAATAAGGACCCGAACCTTCCTGCCTTTGGTGTAGTCGACAAGTCTGACCTCGAAATGAAACAATGCGATTTCGACGACAAAGCCGAAGCGATGGTTCTCATCGATGACGGTGTTCTGGAAGACGATGGCCCCGACCTGGTATTCAAACGCAGGGTAAGAATTAAGATCCTCAACAACAAAGGCACCGACTGGGGCAATGTTCACTTACGCTATATGAGTGCCAGGAATGATGAGGACATTACCGGCATCGAGGCTCAAACTTATAACCTCGATGGCAGTGGCGCAGTTACCGTCTCCAAAGTGGACAAGAAGCTTATCTACGAAAAGAAGATCAATAAAAGGTTCTCTGAGAAAGTGTTCACCTTTCCCGATGTCAAGCCGGGCTGTGTGATAGAGTACAAGTTTAAACACAGGGGCGTCGGTTTGATCGATTGGTACTTCCAACGTTCCATTCCTGTTAAGTATAGCCATTTCGTTATCGACTTCCCTTCTGAACTTGAAATTGCTGCAGTTCCCTATTGTGCACATGAATTGCAATCCGACAGGAAGCAAGACGCCACAAATACCATCAGTACCTATTCCATGAGTAATGTGCCGGCACTCCGGGACGAGCCTTTCATAATTAACGAAGATTATTACAGGGACAGGTTGGAAACAAAGCTGGCTGCCTATACCGTTAATGGTGTGCGCAAGAGCCGTGTCATCAGTTGGGTCGACGTTATCAAAGCGCTCATGGAAGATGAGGACTTCGGCGTTCAACTTAAAAAGAACATTCCACGTACGGCCGACTTGGATGAAAAGCTAAAGACCATCACTTCTCCCTACGAAAAGATGAAGACCATCTACAAGTATGTTCAGGACAATATGCAATGGAACGAGTACATGGGAATCTGGGCTTTCGACGGTGTGAAGAGTGCCTGGAAGGATAAAAAAGGAACCGTTGGCGAGATCAACCTGATCCTCGTAAACCTTTTGAAAGATGCTGACCTGAATGCACATCCTGTCCTGGTAAGCACTCATGAAAATGGCGTCGTGAATACATACGATGCGGGAACCTATGGATCACCCGGCTACAATCAGTTCGACAAGGTAATGGCCTACGTAACCGTAGACAATAAGCATTACGTACTCGATGCTACAGAAAAGACAACACCTGTGCATCTCATTCCCGAGGATGTATTAATGACGCAGGGCCTGGTTATTGAGAAGATCGACACCTATGAGTGGGGATGGAAAGAGTTGTGGAGCGATAACAGTATGGCAAAGAATACAATTATCCTCCGCGGCGAGATCGACGAGAACGCAACCATGAAGGGCAGTGCTTCCATTACCAGTTACGACTACGCTCGCCAAAAAAGGGAAGGCATTGTAAAGAAAGGCAAGGACAAGTACATCGAAAGCTATGTCAAAACTTCCAATCCTACTATGGCAGTGCAGAATGTGAGTTTTGAAAATACTGAATCGGATAGCCTCCCCTTGGTACAGAAAATAGACTTTACCGAACCTTTGGCTTCAACCGGTGATTACAATTATTTCTCCGTGAATATGTTGACAGGCCTTGAAAAGAATCCATTTGTTGCCGACCAACGGTCATCGGATGTTTTCTTCGGTTATAACCAGAGCTTCGACATCATTGGCAACTTCCAGATTCCGGAGGGCTACGAGTTTTCCGAGCTTCCTAAGAACATGAAAATGATAATGCCTGACACAAGCATTAGCATTTCACGCATCTCGCAAATAACAAATGGCACTCTCTTGCAGACGAGGGTAAGGATCGACTTCGCGAAACCGATTTATCCTGCAGATCAGTACGAACAGTTACACGAATTCTACCAGCGCCTGTTCGACATATTGAATGAGCAATTTGTATACGGAAAGAAAAAGAAATAACTATGAAACACACCCTTCTTTCGATAGCCTTCTGTCTCTTCTTGCTGGCAGGGCGCAGCCAATCCTATAGCGCGGCTTCTATCCCTGAAGAGCTAAAGAAAAACGCTGCCGTCGTAACCCTTCTCAATAACACCGATGTTGAAGTAGAGGATGTAGACAAGGCTGTCATAAAAATCCATAAGGTCTTTACCGTGATGAATGAAGAGGGGAAAGACGCTTTAATGTTTCAGCAATTTTGCAACAAATACATTTCGCTCGAGGATGCCGAGATCAAGATGTTCGACAAGAATGGGAAGCAAATGGCGCGGTATAAAAAGAAGGAACTCCTAAACACTGCTGTTGGTGAGGGATTGATAGAAGATGGCTATATGACTTACTATCGACTCAGTACGGCTACTTACCCGGTCACTGTGGAGTTCGATTATGAGGTGAAGCGAAAGAGCACGCTCACTATTCCGGGTTTTTATTTTATTCACCCAAAGGAAGCGGTTGTTGAATCCAATTACTCGATAAAAGTTCCTGCAGACATCAATATTCGCTACAAACCAAAACTTACTTCCCTTGCGCCGGAAGTAACGGCGGAATCAAAATATAAAGTCTATAAATGGGCCGTGAAAAACTTACCGGCCATAGAAGATGAGGATGGAAGTGCTTCCGACGACAGCAACTTCCCACACGTCGAGATTGCAGCTGACCAGTTTTCCTACTACGGCAATCGCGGTGACCAGTCCTCGTGGAAGAGTTTGGGAGCATGGATCAATGGTTTGTACGATGGTCTGGATGAATTGCCTGCTGATCGTCAACAGTTCTTTCGTGACCTTGTGAAGGATGCTCCAAATGACGTTGAAAAAGCGAAGCGCATCTACAATTACTTGCAGCAAAATTTCAGGTATGTAAGTATTCAACTGGGCATTGGAGGTCTAAAACCTTTCTCGGCCAGCTTTACGGACCAAAAGAAATACGGCGATTGCAAAGCATTGAGCAATTACATGAAAGCTGCCCTCAAAACTGTCGGTATAAAAAGCTATGTGGCCATTATCAATGCTGAATACGATGCAGAACCTGTAGACCCCGATTTCCCTTCCAGCCAGTTTGATCATGTGATTCTTTGTATGCCGCAGCCGAAAGATTCGATCTGGCTCGAGTGCACGAGTAACACCACTGACTTCGGCACTCTCGGTACATTTACTGAAAACAGGAATGCTTTATTAATAACGGAAGAGGGTGGCGTGCTCGTGCCGACACCCAGAAGTAAGTCATCAGAGAACATATTGTCCACAAGAAACACCATTGAAATGGCTGATGACCTTTCAGGACTAACGGAAACTGCTGTCACATCAAAGGGTGAATACAGGAGGATAATTACCAGCGTACTGAAAGACAAGAGAGATGACCAGAAAGAATTCCTTGTAGAATTTATGGGATACAAAGAGCCGGACGACTTTCTTTTTGAGAATGCTCCGGGCTCACAAGACAGCGAGAGTAAATTAAAACTGGTCGTGAGGAAACTACCTGAATTTAGTGCCGGCGACAAGTACTTCGTAAATCCAAGAATTAACAGGATCATTTCGGCGACTTTACCCTCAGCAACTGACAGGAAGCTGGATTATTACTTCCGCTTCCCCTTTGAAAAGAAGGATACTACGGTCATAAAGTTGCCTTCCGACTTCCGCGCCGATGTGCTTCCCAAAGAAAAAACCTTGTCAACAGCCTATAGCACCTATCAGTCAAAATCATGGTACAACGAAAAGGAAAATGCGATTTACACCTCCACATCGTTAGTGCTCAATCGCCATAAAATACCTGCGAGGGATTACAACAGCGTTAAGAACTTTTTCGATGAAGTAATGAAGGACGATGCTCAAAGAGTGGTCATCAAGAAAACCGGTGCCGTTAACACGGAGAAGAAGCCATTTTAACGGGCCGCAGGCAAATCATTTTGATAAAGCTTCATGAAGGATAGCCTGTCCCAGTATCCTCTCTGGAGCTTTATTTTATTATCAACTATTTGAAAAAACCCACAACCCCTCAGTCCCTTTGGATCTTTCCATTCTATGATCACCCATTCGCCATCCTCGAAGATGTTCTCCGGGATGCAGACCATTTCCGCCGCCGCAAATTCTTGCTCGAACATCTTTGCAATCGACTCCTTCCCTTGTACGGGTTCATTGGCTACCTGGTGATTGATGGCATCATCATGATACAACGTCGCCAGGCCATTTACATCGGCCTTGTTGAAGGCTTCTATCCACGCCAGTAATATTTGTTTCGGTTGCATCTTACTTTTGTTGAGATTACAAGCTAAATCAATTTCTTTAGAACAATCCATTACAAACATGAATACAGATCAAATCAGGTGGGGTATTATTGGCTGTGGTGACGTTACAGAAGTGAAGAGCGGTCCGGCATTTAATAAGGTCCCTGGTTCGAGCCTCGTGGCTGTAATGCGCCGCAATGAAGATAAAGCCAAGGATTACGCCAGACGACATGGTGTCGGCAAATGGTACAGCGACGCCGAACAGTTGATTAATGATCCGCAAGTCAATGCTATATATGTGGCAACACCTCCCGCTAACCATGAAGAGTATGCCATCAGGGCAATGCGGGCAGGCAAACCGGTGTATGTAGAGAAGCCCGTGGCTCTGAATACCGCTGCTGCAGAAAGGATGAAAAGCGTTTCCGAAGAAACGGGAACAAAGATTACTGTTGCTCATTACCGCAGGCAGCAGCCTCTGTTTTTAAAAATAAAGGAGCTCTTAGCACAAAAAGCCATTGGCGATGTTCGATTCATCGACATGAAGATGTGGCAACAGCACCAATCGAAAATAATTGCACAAACAGAAACCAATTGGCGAATCGATCCTGCCATTTCCGGGGGAGGATTATTTTATGATCTTGCCCCGCACCAACTGGATCTTATGCTTTATTTCTTTGGTAATCCTATCAGAGTTTCGGGCGTCTCGTTCAACGCTGCACAGTTGTATAATGCCGATGATACAACCGCAGGACAGGTTTTGTTTGAAACCAATTGTCTTTTCAACGGCACGTGGTGCTTTACTTCGTATGAACGGGAAGACCGTTGCGAGATCATAGGAAGCGAGGGGAAAATGTCATTCAGCATATTCGATCACAACCCTTTGATCCTCGAAAGGGAAGGAACGGTGACCTCACTGGAGTTTGATAAACTGCAACATGTTCAGCAGCCCATGATCGAAAAAGTAGTTCAGTATTTTCTTGGACATTCAGCCAATCCGTGTAGTATAGAGGAAGGACTGCAGGTCATGCAGATAATCGATACAATGGCGGGCACAGGTGTATAATCATGCGGACTCTACATTATTATTTTTACGTTTAGATCAACTGAATTAAACCCCTTGAATGTCGTTTGGCAGAGTGTTTGGTATAGACGGGTCAGACGATATCTAAATGTTTAACTCAAACCTTTGATCTATGAAACGGAAAATCTTGAGCCTGGTTGCAGCATCAGCTATTTTCTTCGCTTCCTGCGGCACCACTTATAAAAGTACTTCAGACAATGCGGCCTATAATGTGAATGTGCCGACTAATGTCCGGTCTAATTTCGCTATTGCGTATCCCGACGCCACAAGCGTAGTATGGAACACATATGATGCTAATAACGTTCCCATTGACTGGGAGCTTAGCGGTTGGAATACATTAGGCAGCGATGCTTATTCGGTGACCTTTAACATGGGTAGCGACCAATACTACGCATGGTATGATGCAAATGGTAACTTAATTGGTACAACAACAGTTGTATCTGACTACACGAAAGTTCCCTATGCTGTGACGAACATGATCCACGACAAATATGCCGGTTACAATATCGACTGGGTAGGTCGTGAAATTGTGGGAAGCAAAACAAATTACGAAGTGAGATTGTCGCAGGGCGACAACAAGGTAAAACTGTTAGTCGACAGTAATGGTAACGTG
>DATDNL010000202.1:0-3355 GCA_036518315.1 Flavisolibacter sp.
ACAGCAGGCCGTATCGACAAATTCAAAAAGAAATACGCAAAAAAATAATTCGTCATCATCCCGTATGAATCCCGTCATGTAAACACTTGACGGGATTTTTTATTTTCGTACCCATCAAATGAAAAAATCGTCTTCACCGAGGAGTTCTGCCAGCCTGAGAACCTCTTTCCCTTTACCCTGACTCGCCAGATCCAGGATATCCGGATTGGCATCCTCACCATTCGGGAAAAATGGGAGAAATGGATGGGTTTCGACTCATTTGACAAGAAAGAAGATGACTACAAGGACCTCGACCGCTCCATTGACCTGGAGGAAATCGACGAAACGGACACAGTCTATCTCGTCCACGGTAACATACTTCCGACTGCTAAGCTGATAAAGCAGGTCAAGAAACTCAAAACCGGCGAGTTTATATCAGTGCCTGAACGGGAGAGTATTATCTATTGCATTTCCAAAGATGAGATACTCGGATCCAACAAAGTCAAAGTAAATCAGTCCGTAGAATTTAACGATGAATTCAAGGAGGTGAAGTACCCTTGGGAGATCTTTCAACTGAACCAGTGGGCCATTGAGAAGGACTTTGCTCTACTTACTGAGGGCAGAAAGAGTCAAAAGCTTTCAGAAACCAATAAGACAACTAATGAAAGCGACATTTTCATCGAAAAGGGAGCCTGCGTTGAACACTGCTTTCTCAATGCCGAAGAGGGGCCAATCTACATAGGTAGGAATGCCCTTGTCATGGAGGGGGCAATGCTGCGTGGACCCGTTGCCGTCTGCGACAAGGCTGTTGTCAAAATGGGCACCCGGATCTATGGAGCCACTACCATTGGCCCCGCTTGCACCGTCGGGGGAGAGATAAAGAACTCGGTCTTCTTCGCCAACTCCAACAAAGCGCACGATGGCTATATCGGCGACAGCGTTATCGGTGAATGGTGCAATATGGGCGCAGGCACATCCAATTCCAATGTCAAAAACAACGCATCCAATGTCATGCTCTGGACCCCGGGAGGGCTGGTAAGCGTAGGCCTTAAGTGCGGTGTCATCATGGGCGACTACTCTCGGACAGCAATCAATACCTCCATCAACACCGGAACCGTCATTGGAGTATCGAGTAACGTAATCTCCACCGGTCTTACTCCTAAATACATTCCCAGCTTCTCCTGGGGAAGCGAAGGGGTGGAACGGTACCAGTTTGAAAAGGCTCTCATTGACATCCAAAACTGGAAGAGCCTCAAGCAACAATCGGTATCAGAAAACGAAATAACCATTCTGAAACATATCTTTAGTCATTATTAAAGCGCAAACAATTAATCCATAAAACAGGCAATAAATATGAGAAAGCAAATAGCAGCCGCTAACTGGAAGATGAATTTAACCTATCAGCAAGGGGAAAAACTACTGAACGATATCCTACAAGCTCAGATCCAACTGCAAGAACAACAGCAAGTCATCTTTGCTGTTCCGTTTCCATATTTGATCATGGCGAAGAGTGGGGTGGCCGACGACCGCGGTTACTCAATAGCCGCTCAAAACTGCAGCGACAAAAAAAGCGGCGCCTACACAGGCGAAGTATCAGCAGAAATGCTCCAGTCTATAGGAGTAAAGTATTGTGTTATTGGCCACAGCGAAAGGCGTGAATACTTCCTTGAGAACAATAAAGTACTGGCCGAAAAGGTCAACATCTGCCTTCAGCACGAAATAACACCAATCTTTTGCTGCGGTGAACCTCTGCGCATTCGGGAAGAAAACAACCAAAACCAATTCGTACAACAGCAGCTCGAAGAATCACTTTTCCACCTTTCACCGGCACAAATAAAAACTATTGTCATCGCCTATGAGCCTATTTGGGCCATCGGTACAGGCAAAACGGCCACGACTGAGCAAGCGCAAGAAATGCACAAACATCTCCGTTCTGTTATTGCCGGCAAGTATGGCGATGCCGTTGCCAATGAGATCCCGGTCCTCTATGGCGGCAGTGTAAAAGCAAATAATGCAGCAGAATTATTTGGCAGCCCCGACGTGGACGGTGGTTTGGTCGGTGGTGCTTCACTCGTAGCTAAGGACTTCATCGATATCATCAAAGCATTGAAGAAATAAAACCAGCCGAACGACATAAGATTGTTCTTCTCCAACGAAACCAGATTCTGTTGCGGCTGCTCAAGCTACGAGTAGTTGTAAATGGCCATATTATATACCTGTTAGAGAGGAACAAACCCATTGTCATCGACATGCCGACAAATCCAACCAAACTGGTTGTCACCGACGGTTTCCATATCACGAGGCCGGTGAATGTCACGTACGCAAAGAACTATGCAAGGTATTTCACGGTCGTTTGTATTATTGAAGATGCCCAGCTGATTATCGGCTTCGTTCTCGTGGTGATTTTATATGCAATGGGGTACACTTCCGGGATTTTATTCTTGCGCTTATTTAGTGTAGCCCCGATTCTTTACCTTTTAATTGCTTACTATATAAAGAGGAAAGACTTTATTAGGATTCAACCTGTTTAATTTCCGGCAGTTTCACCTCTTCGTAATGATTCAGTTTATTGATGTGCAGTATGGTTGCATCTCCAGCCGGCGAGGGATGATACATTGGCTTAAACTTAGCGGCCCACACCATTTCATCGGCAGTGTAGGAGGTGCGGGCAATCACGGTACTGGCAAACCCTTCGTCGTAAGCTTTTAAATACACCAGCAATTCGGCTTTTGTCGCTTTCAACTCCTCAAGGCTCATTCCATAAATAGGGCTTGCCTCATTGATTGGGTGCACAATTGTCCAGTTTAGTATGAGTGCATTAATCTTGCTGAATTCGACATCCAGCGTATAGAACTCATTCTTTTCCTCTCCATTCCTCATTACCCGCATCGCCATAGTCAGTTTCACCTCCGCCTCAGACAGGTGATTATTTTTATAAGGAACGGTTCTGAACATTAAGGCAATGCCATCCTTATAAGGTGCAATCAAAGCAATATCGCTAAACCGCAGAAATGATTGTGGTCGTGAGAAGCGACCGTAAAACAGGCCCGCCGCCAGCGCCAGTGTCAAAACCCCCAGGAACGATTCGAATGCTGCCACTGAACTCGTCAGCGTCCCCGCTGGGCTGACATGCCCATAACCAACCGTAGTGAAGGTCTGGAAGCTGAAAAAGAACGCTTCGATGTAATTATGCCAGCCGGAGCCCTTTACGATCCCATTCAGGTGTTCGACACCGATAAGGAAGTAAACCGATGCAAAAACAGCATTTACCGCTATATAGGGAATTAACAGCCAAAGCCAAAACTTCCAGCTTGGCATAGCTATCATCGTATGATACCAGCTCAACTGGTCAAAAAATTTAATTCCCCTCCTTACA
>DATDNL010000203.1:0-3917 GCA_036518315.1 Flavisolibacter sp.
ATGAGAGTGAAAAAGTTTCATGGAAAGGGAAACATACCCAAACCATCGACGATCTTGGTATCTATCCGCGGCCTTACCAAACTAAGCTACCGATCTGGATTGCCGTCGGTGGTACGCCCGAGTCAGTTGTACGAGCCGCCCAATATGGTTTGCCTATGATGCTTGCCATCATAGGCGGTATGCCTGCACGCTTCGCACCCTTTGTCAAATTGTACCGGGATGTATATGCAAAGACGAATCATCCAAATGACCAATTGCAAATAGGCATCAACTCACACACCTATATTGCAGAAACGTCTCAGCAAGCACGCGACGAGTTTTATCCCCCTTATTCAGAAGTAATGACCCGTATCGGGCGCGAACGCGGTTGGAGTGGTATGAGCCGCGCCGACTTTGATGCAGCTACTGGTCCTCATGCGCATTTATTAGTTGGCAGTCCACAACAGGTTATAGACAAGATTCTATATCAGCATAGCCTTTTCGGCCACACACGTTTCCTGGCACAAATGAGCATTGGCGCCATGCCTCATCAACAGGTGATGAAGGCAATTGAATTGCTCGGAAATGTTGTTGCACCGGCCGTAAGAAAATACACGAACCAATCATCGGCCGAAATAACAACTACCGGGATATAAAAAAAGAAAAGAGGTGATTAAAACAACTCTCGCTAACAAGAGAAAAATTATTTCTCCTCCCTATTTTCCTTTTTTTCGCATTGGCAAAAACGGATAACCAGGTCATGCCATAATCAATATGGCCCGACAAAATCCCTGGCACACAAACCACCACTGTAAAGACTCAGCCTTAAACTGTTTTATATAGGCTGTGCTGCTTTACATTTGATGATGAAAACGACTCTCTCTGGTATATTATTACTGGTCGCGTCAATCGCTTATTCACAACAAAAAGATTTTACCCAGTATGTAGACCCTTTAATAGGCACGCAAAAAATGGGACACACCTACCCGGGTGCTACTGTTCCGTTCGGATCTGTACAGCTGAGCCCAGATACGGACACCATCCCTATGTTTACAAACGGTAAGTATAATCCCGACGTTTATAAATATTGCGCCGGGTACAACTATGACGACAACACGATTGTCGGTTTCTCACATACACATTTCAGTGGCACCGGCCACTCCGACCTCGGCGATTTCCTGATCATGCCGACGACAGGAACATTACAGTTAAATCCTGGAACTAAAGACGCTCCACAAGATGGCTTCCGTTCCCGGTTCTCTCATTCATCGGAAGTAGCAAAGCCGGATTATTACAAGGTGAAGCTCGACGACAACAATATTATTGCCGAACTAACCACAACAACAAGAGTGGGCTTTCATCAATACACCTTCCCAAAATCAGACAGCGCACACATTATCCTGGATCTCATGCATGGCATCTACAACTATGAAGACAAAAACGTGTGGACATTTCTTCGGGTAGAAAATGATACTTTGGTAACAGGTTATCGCCAGACCTCCGGTTGGGCAAGAACAAGAACCGTTTACTTCGCGATGACCTTCTCCAAACCCTTTACCTCCTATGGCAACAAAAGCTTCAAACGTCGCGAGTATAATGGCTTCTGGCGATTCAATCAAAGCCGCAACTTCCCGGAAATAGCAGGCGAACAAATCAGGGCCTACTTCGACTTCAAAACGAATGAAGGAGAAAAGATCAAAATCAAATTCGCCCTCTCACCGGTTAGTACGGCCAACGCTTTACAAAACCTTCGCCTTGAAACTCCCGGGTGGGATTTCGATACCATCTACAAAAAGGGAAAGGACGAGTGGAACAAAGAACTAGGCAAGATCGATGTACAAATGCAAAACAACGCCGACATGGTTAGCTTTTATACGGCACTCTATCATTCCTTTTTAAGCCCCACAGTATACATGGATGTCAACAAGGAATACAAGGGACTCGACCAAAATGTTCACACTGCTAAAGACTTCACTAACTATACTACTTTCTCGCTCTGGGATACCTATCGAGCCTTGCATCCACTCTTCAACATCATTCAGCCAAAACGGAACACCGACATGATTAATTCCATGCTCGCACATTTCAGTCAGAGTGCCGAACATATGCTGCCGGTATGGAGCCATTATGCCAATGAGAACTGGTGTATGAGTGGTTATCACAGCGTTGCCGTCATTGCCGATGCCATTGTCAAGAACAACATTGCATTTGATGCTAACAAAGCATTAGATGCTTGCGTCCAAACTGCCCACAATGACTTCTACGATGGCCTGGGATACTATCGCACGCTCGGTTACGTTCCGGAAGATAAAAAGCCCGGCACCTCTGTCTCCACAACCCTGGAGTTTGCTTATGACGACTGGTGCATTGCACAGGCAGCAAGAAAACTACACCGCAACGATATTTACAACGAATTCATTAAGCGTTCCCAAAATTGGAGGAATGTCTATGACCCATCCATTGGTTTCATGCGGCCGAAAATGAGTGACGGCACCTTCCGCAAAAACTTCGATGTCCTATCCACCAACAACCAGGGATTCATTGAAGGCAATGCATGGAACTATTCACTGTTTGTTCCCGAGGACCCGAACGGAATGATAGCACTCATGGGTGGTGATTTGAATTTTGTCCCTCACCTCGATTCACTCTTTACAATGCAATTGCCCGATAAGTTCTTTGAAGAAACAGAAGATATCACCCGCGAAGGCATTATCGGGAATTATGTACATGGCAATGAACCATCGCACCACGTGGCCTATTTATACAATTTCACCAGCGAACCCTGGAAAACACAGCAACGCATACGCATGATCCTCAAAAAGCAATATCACGCCACTCCTGATGGCTTGGGCGGCAATGATGACTGCGGGCAAATGAGCGCCTGGTATATCTTCTCCTCGCTCGGCTTCTATCCTTTTGCGCCCGGTTCCGACCAATACCAACTGGGCAGCCCATCTGTACAATACGCCAGTGTTCAACTAACCAATGGAAAACGGTTTACGATAGAAGCGAAAAACCAAAGCGATAACAATGTATATGTACAAAAGATGGTCCTGAACGGTAAGCAATTGAACCGTCATTACTTAACGCACGAAGAAATCATCCGCGGAGGTACACTTATTTTCTACATGACTAATACACCAACCAAAAACTAACCAGCATTACAAATGAAGAAACAATCTCTTTTCTTATTCATCGCCTGCCTTCTGTATACCGCGTTGTTTTCACAAACCTCCGGCAATCCCATTATCAAAGGTTGGTATGCTGACCCCGAAGCGACTATATTCGGCAGGCAGTTCTGGATCTACCCAACCTATTCTGCGCCTTATGAACAACAAGTATTTCTTGACGCATTTTCCTCTAACAACCTGGTAAGTTGGAAGAAACACGAACACATTATTGACACAGCCGCTGTAAAATGGGCAAAGAAGGCGATGTGGGCGCCGGCGATTATTCAAAAGGATTCTCTTTACTACCTCTTCTTTTCGGCCAACGACGTTCATCCGGGAGAAGTAGGAGGCATTGGTGTCGCCGTATCCAAATCCCCAGCCGGTCCATTCGAAGATTTGCTCGGCAAACCATTGATCGGTGAAATCCATAACGGGGCCCAACCGATAGATCAGTTTGTATTCAAAAATAAAGACGGTGAGTACTATATCATCTACGGAGGATGGGGACACTGCAACATGGCCCATCTGAAAGCCGACTTCACATCAGTGCTATCATTCCCAAATGGTGAGTATTACAAGGAGATTACTCCAAAAGGTTATGTTGAGGGTCCTTTAATGTTCATGAGTAACAACAAGTATTACCTGATGTGGTCTGAAGGTGGCTGGACAGGCCCCGACTACCGGGTAGCATACGCAATTGCCGATTCATTTACTGGTCCCTTCAAACGAATAGGAACTGTATTGCAGCAAGACCCACAGATTGCAACG
>DATDNL010000204.1:0-3628 GCA_036518315.1 Flavisolibacter sp.
GGATAAGCGAATGAAAGAAGCGCCATCATTCCTCCACCAACAGAAGGGTCGGCTGGCGGATAAGAAGCCTGTCCTATCAAGTAAGGACGCTCCTGGTGATGACAGTAAACCGGTACTCCCCATTCCTCTGCCAATTCAAGCAATGAACCACGATGATCGAA
Source organism: Flavisolibacter sp. (assembly GCA_036518315.1). Classification (GTDB taxonomy): domain Bacteria; phylum Bacteroidota; class Bacteroidia; order Chitinophagales; family Chitinophagaceae; genus Flavisolibacter. Next base: position 162 of record DATDNL010000204.1, read on the forward strand.
GTGGCCATGGGTCATAATGATCGCTCTCGGGCGGTTGCCCTTACCAAAAACCTCCGCTACTAAACTTCTTACTTTCGGTGCGGTTGATTTCAGGCCGGTATCTATCAGGACCCACCCGGTCGCTTCCCTGTCCTGTACCAGGTAAACGTTCACGAAAATATCTTTGATCCTATATACACCCGGTGCAACTAACCATGTGTTCGTTCCTAAGCTTCTTTCCTCTGTGGCAGATTCCTCCCGCCGGTCTACTATCGCCCTGTTCATACGTATGTTTATACTGCACCAAACAAATAGCATACCGAGGAAGGGTGATCAGTCGGAACGAGCTCGGTCGACTAAAGAAAGACATTGACAGGCTCATCTTTCGATTTCAATATCATATTTACTTAAGAGTCCGGGAAGGCCAGTCAAAGAAAATTTCGCTTTCTTAATTCGATTACGGTCAGGGTCAATTGAAAAATTATAGGCCGTTAGCAGATTAGCTTTCTCAAGAATGGTATTGTCAAACACGGCTGCTTCGAGATTGCAGTTGTCAAAAACGACAAAACTAAGATCTGCGTCGGAAAAGTCGGTTCCTTTGAGTTGGCAATTCGTGAAGACGGTCTTCCTGATCTTCAGTTTATAAAATGAAGAATGATCAAGCTGGCAATTTTTGAACGAAAGGGACAAGCCAAAGTGATTGCAGCTGTCGAAACGTAACCCTAACATCTTAGAGTCAGAAAATACAATATCCCGAAACAGTGTTTTATCAAGTTTCGCGAGGCTTAGGTTGCATGCGATGAATTCGCAATCGATAAACCTGAAATCAGAAAGATCGGCAGATTCCAGGACACAGTTTTTGAAAATACAGTTTTCATATTCTCCTTTGGTGAAGACATCGCGGCTGAAGTCTATCCGATCGAACGTTTTATCCTGTACGTAAGACTCTTCCATGTTTACTTTCTGAAATTCCCGCTCAAAGATATCATCGATTTGAATCAAGGACGGTTTCCAAGGGACAACAAAAGGAGAGAAGGGACAAACCTACAAACCGTTACTGCATCAATGGCAGCTCACTGCTTCGGCCGAAGCATGCATCGGTAAGGAAGGGCTTAAATAAGGTATTCCCAGGTTCATGCCCCGGACAATCAAAAGGGCGGCCATGAAGAACAAAAATATTGGAACGAGCCTGCGAAGCCTCGAACGAATCTGCTGATTGACAAAAGAGCCGAAGAACACGGCTGCCAGCATAGTAGGAAAGGTACCGAGGCCAAAAGAAAACATGAACAGACTGCCTTTAAGGGCGCTTCCTGCGAGGAAAGATGAAGTGAGTGCCAGGTAGATCATTCCACAAGGCAACAGGCCGTTCAGCATACCGATCCCAAAGAGCGAACTGTTATTTTCAATGTAAAGAAACTTCGCTATTTGCTTTCTCAGCTTCACCAGCAATGTTTGCGAGGGAGCAATTCTCAAGGATGTTTTTGCTTTGGAAGGAAGCAACAGATAGACGCCGATCAAAACCCCAAATACAATGGAGACTCCATTTTGAATTTTGGGAGAAATGAGGAAATCACCTGCGAGCCCAAGAACAAGTCCAAGGAAGGAATAGGTAAACACTCTGCCAAGGTTATATATGATACCTCCGAGCAAGCGGCTCGAGTTGTTTCGATGGGCAATCGGCAGTGCCATGGCGATGGGGCCACACATGCCGAGGCAGTGGAAACTTCCGACAAGACCCATCAAAAAAGCCATGCTTATAATTTGTTCGATAGCCATTAGAAGAAGATCCTTTGTTCGTTGTAATAGGTTTTGCCATCAGCCTGCCACGAGAGTTTGACTTCGTACACTCCTGACAGGTCTTTATTTAAAGCGAGTTCAATGAAACTCTTATTGGTAGAAAAATCCATTTTTAGGTCTTTACTGGCATCGGAAGGTCGATAGAGATATAGCTGGCCTTTCACTTCTTTATTTAAGAACTCGGCCGGCAACTGGATACCAACGCTACTTACGGAATGGGTGATCTTCGGTGGAGCCGTAAGTTCTGAAACATTCTGCCGGTCGTCGATAACCTTTTGAAACTTTAATTCCGCATCATAGTAATTGGGTGTGACAAGGTCAAACTTTTCCTGGCTGGCTTTGTATACGAGAAAGAGAATTCCCGCCACGAAGGCCAGGTAGACAAATAGGATTTTATGTCCCCAACTGATTTTCATCTCAAGAAGTTTTGTGTTTGTTTATTTGTTTCAATTCATTCTTTGATAGCGAGCTTGTTTAAATAGAGTCAATCTGCAGGACCAATAAAGGTGGTCACTGCAGTTTCGAGTTTCTTATCGCCTTCATAGACGCCGATCATCAGCTTTGTCTTGCGTTGGGCAACCTGGCTCTTATCCATTTTCACAAAAAACGGCGACTGGAAATACGATTCAGCTCCAACAGTAAGGTTACTACCTATGATATTGATCTCTCCCTTCACGTTTTCAAGTTTTAGTGTAATAGGTATGCTCTTCCTTGTCTTGTTAGCGAGCTTAATGCTGAACAGGTTTGATATGCGCCCGTCGGGTTGAACCTGGAATATTTGTCCTGGCGCGCGCAAGACGGTTGCATCCACGTCTTTACGGCTTACTAGCAGGTACCCTAAGAATGCGACCAACAGTAGCAGTATCGCTGAATAAGCGCCAAGGCGCCAATTGAATTTGTTCTTTCTTTCATGTTCAATATTCTCTTCTGAATCAACCCTGATCAGGCCTTGTGGCTTGTTGATGCTGTCCATGATGGCATCGCAGGCGTCAATACAAGCCGTGCAATTTACGCACTCTAACTGCGTGCCGTTCCGGATGTCAATGCCGGTAGGACAAACCCGTACGCAAGCAAGACAATCGATACAATCACCCTGGTCTATATTAATAGTAGCCTTCTTAAGTTTTCCTCTTGGCTCACCCCTTACAAAATCATAAGCAACCACCATTGACTTCTTGTCGAGCAGAACACCTTGGAGACGTCCGTAAGGGCACACGACTATACAGGCTTGCTCCCTGAACCAATAGTAAACGAAAAAGAATACGGTACTGAATCCAATCAGGGTAATGAACGTCCGATAGTTTGCTGAAATACCTTCTGTGATCATCTTCTCCACTTCACTCATACCAATCAGGTAGGAAAGGAAGAAATTTGCGATGACAAATGAGACCAGGTAAAATACAGCCATCTTGGTAGCCCTCTTACGTACCTTATAAGCATTCCAGGGCATTGCCTTCAATTGTCTTTGCTTCTGCGCATCACCATCCAGCCAAAACTCGATCTTACGAAAAACCATCTCCATAAAAATGGTCTGTGGGCATGCCCATCCACAGAAGACTCTTCCAAAAACAACGGTGAAGAGGATAATAAACACCATAAAGGTGAGCAGGCCGATCGCAAATATGAAAAAGTCCTGGGGCCAGAATATCTGCCCAAAGAGAATAAACTTTCTTCCAATGACATTGAAAAGA
>DATDNL010000205.1:0-3610 GCA_036518315.1 Flavisolibacter sp.
CAATTGAGTTCATCAAAAACCCCTTGCTTTCGATTGAGGGTCCGGCAAAAGAGATCGGCAAGCTGGAGCAAAGGCATGAAGAGCTTTTCGGGGTGGATGTCAAGCAGTTCTCTAACAAGGTCGATTTTGTACAATCGGTAAAAATAAAAGGTAAGGCGAAGACTGCGATCAATGGCACGATAGAATTCATGACTTGTGATGACCATCAGTGTTTGCCGCCTACGTCGCAGAAATTCTCGGTCATACTAAACTAATTTTCTTCAATGAGACAGCTTGTTATAGCATGTTTACTGGCATGCATACAACTCTTTGCACTCAATGTTTCTGCATCTGATTCAACGGGTATAACATTTGTTACTCACCAGGAGCGATTGAGCGACAACGAGGTTCTTCTATCTTTCAAGGCCATTATTGCCCCGGGAATAAGACTTTACGGCCTGCAAAAAGCGGAATCAGATCCCCTTTATTCTTCTATTGTATTTGATTCGGTAGCTGCAAAATATGCCGTCGGTGCACCACTTGAAAAAGGTGTTGCCAAGACAGAAAGAGATGCATCGGTTGATGCGGTGGTTACCTATTATGCTGATTCACTTATCTGGCAACAAAAGCTGAAAGTAAACGCCACTGATTCTTTGGTGGTCAAAGGATCGGCCAACTATTTCTATAAAAAGGGAGGAGCGTACCTGCCGAGCGAACGACCATTTAGATTCGCAATTAAACCCCGGGCGAGCACGGTATTATCGGCTGCGGCCAATCAAAACGCGGTTTCGAGTCGTTCGCTGCTTTGGATCTTTCTAACTGCATTTGCCGGAGGGCTACTCGCCCTACTTACGCCTTGTGTATATTCAATGATTCCTGTGACTGTTTCATTTTTTACGAAGAGGAGTAAAACAAGATCGGAAGGTATTCGAAACGCGGTCTATTATTCGTCTTCTATCGTTCTCATTTTTACCTTGCTCGGCTTCCTGGTGACGCTTGTTTTCGGGCCGGCCGCATTAAACAACCTTGCAACGAACTGGATTGCTAACCTATTTTTCTTTGCACTGTTTGTGTTGTTCGGCTTTTCATTCTTAGGGGCTTTTGAAATTACTCTTCCTTCCTCCTGGGCAACGAAAGCTGATAGTAAGGCGGGAACCGGCAATTTCCTGGGCATCTTTTTTATGGCACTGACACTGGCAGTGGTTTCCTTTTCTTGCACGGGACCGATCATTGGCAACCTGCTGGTGCTCGCCGCAAAGGGAAGTTATTGGGGGCCTCTCACTGGTATGTTTGGCTTCTCCCTGGCCCTCGCACTTCCCTTTGCCTTGTTTGCCTTCTTCCCGTCCAAACTGAATGTGTTAGGAAAGGCAGGAGGGTGGCTTAATGCCGTCAAAGTGACGCTAGGCTTCCTTGAATTGGCACTGGCACTCAAATTTTTGTCCAACGCCGACCTTGTAAAAGGGTGGAGGCTGCTGGACAGAGAGGTGTTCATTTCTCTCTGGGTCATAATTTTTATGTTGCTGGGGATTTACCTTTTAGGGAAGATCAAATTTCATCATGATGATGAACTTCCTAAAAATGATTTTGGGTTACCTTACCTAAGTGTAACGCGACTCGTTTTTGCGATGGCGTCACTTGTTTTTGCCCTTTATATGGTGCCTGGGCTCTGGGGAGCACCATTAAAAGGAATTTCGGCTTTTGTTCCTCCAATGGGCACGCAGGATTTTAATGCGTCTGCCGCTGTGTCTTTAACTTCCGCGAACAGCAACCAGGTAATTGATCAGTCGCATCCCCGGAAGTATTCTGATAAAATGAAGATCTATGAGCCGGAAGTGGTAACCAAATATGGAATGGTAACCTATTTTGATTATGCGGAGGCACTGGAAGTGGCAAGAAGAGAAAAGAAGCCGTTAATGCTTGATTTCACTGGAATCAATTGCGTCAACTGCCGCAAGATGGAAGGGCAGGTGTGGAGCGATCCTGAGGTAATGAAACGATTGAAAGAAGATTTTGTCATTGTATCGCTTTATGTGGATGTACAAAATATTGACCTGCCGGAAAGCGAACAGTATTATTCAAAGAACCTCGGAAAGCAGGTAGAGACGCTGGGAGACAAGAATGCGGATATGCAGGTGACCAGGTTCGGAGCGAACACACAGCCTTATTATTTCTTCCTCGATGCCAACGAAAATAAACTGGCGCCGGAAGGTTATGGTTATGACCCGGCAATCCAGAAATTCGTACAATTGCTCGATAAGGTGAAAGCAAACTATCATCAAACTAATTCTTAGATTGTAAATAAACAGTCCCATGCGTTTTATAACTACGTTCTTGTTGCTCATCGTTTTTTCGTATTCAACGTACTCACAAAAAACCTATGAATGGAAACAGGCTTCTTCCAATGGGTATACTTACAAGTATGTGAGTAATGACCCAATGAACACCCGTTTTTACACTTTAAAAAACGGGTTAACGGTTATTCTATCTCCCAATAAAAAAGAGCCCCGGATTGCTGCCCGTATTGCCGTTCGCGCCGGAAGCAATACCGATCCAAAAGATCACACAGGTCTTGCTCACTACCTGGAGCACCTCTTGTTTAAAGGAACTGACAAATACGGATCGCTGGACTGGGCAAAAGAGAAGCCCTATCTCGACCAGGTCGATCATTTGTATGAAACGTATAATTCAACTACCGATCCGGAACAGCGCAAGGCTATTTACCACACAATAGACAGTGTATCTGGTATTGCCGCCAAATACGCTATAGCCAATGAGTATGACAAGATGATGGCTTCAATCGGATCGCAGAGAACCAATGCCCATACATGGGTAGAAGAAACAGTTTATGAAGAAAACATTCCATCGAACGCCGTCGATAAATTTTTAACCATTCAAAGTGAGCGTTTTCGCAATCCAATTTTCCGGCTGTTTCATACCGAGTTAGAGGCGGTGTACGAAGAGAAAAACCGTTCACTCGACAATGACCAGTGGAAGATCCAGGATGCAATGCATTACCTGTTGTTTCCAACCCATAATTACGGGCAACAAACGACGATCGGAACCATTGAACACCTTAGGAACCCTTCACTGGTGGCCATTCGCAATTACTACTATAAGTATTATGTTCCGAATAACATCGCAGTGATCCTTGCGGGTGATTTCAATCCCGACGAGTTAATTAAGAAGGTGGATAATGCTTTCAGTTATATGCAGCCTCACCCGGTGGAAGGCTATAAAGGGCCCCTGGAACAGGCTATCAAAGGGCCCATTGTAAAAGACCTTTACGGTCCGTCTGCAGAAACCATGCGGATCGTGTATCGTGTAGGACCTGCACACAGTAAAGAGGCCACTCTTGCAGACCTTACCTCTTCCATCATGTCGAATGGTAAAGCAGGCTTGTTGGATTTAAACCTGAATCAACAACAGAAAGTTTTGGGTGCCGGAGCCGCTGTCAGGCAGTATAAGGATTACGGCATCTTTCTTTTGGCTGCAACGCCTAAACAGGGACAAACATTAGAACAGGTAAAGGACATCTTGTTGGAGCAGATCAATGAACTCAAGAAGGGAGAGTTCGATGAATCACTTATAAAGGCGATTGTATCTAATCTAAAGTTGGAAGAAATGCAGGCCC
>DATDNL010000206.1:0-4699 GCA_036518315.1 Flavisolibacter sp.
AGACTATCGACAGGAATGGAGCACCCCCGTCAAGATACCGGTACTAAACCTTGATTCTGCTTTTGGAGGACTAACTCCTGTAAAACAAGGCGGCGGCCGTCAAACTAAATCGCTCCGCCTGAAGGATTCTGCAGGCAGGCAGTTTGTTCTTCGCTCAGTGAACAAGACTTACACGGGTGCCCTTCCCGAGCTTTACCAAGGTACGATCATTGAGCATTTAGCTAATGACCAGATAGCGACCAATCATCCGTATGCTGCGTTAGCAGTTCCTTCAATGGCTGAAGCTGCAAATATCTACCACACGAACCCAAAGTATTATGTAGTCGCTCCAAGCGCACGACTAGGTGAATACAACGAAACATTTGCCAATATGCTTTGTTTGCTGGAAGAGCGACCCGACGATACGCAAACGGCACTTGAAAGCTTTGGACATCCAGAAGATATTGTAAGCACCGGTGACATGTATGAGAAGATGGAAAAGGAGAACGATCAGTTAATGGATCAAAACTGGTTCGTAATGACCAGGCTCTTTGACATTTTTCTTGGCGACTGGGGAAGACACCCTGATAACTGGAGGTGGGCAAAGTTCGACAGCGGCAGCTTTAAGATCTATCGCCCGGTTCCCAAGGACCGGGACCAAACCTGGGCAAAGTTTGAAGGGCTATTGCTTTCACTGGTTATCAAGGGAGCAGGATTAAAGCAATTGCAAACCTTTGATGATAAGATAAAAGATATTCGCTGGTACAACTACGCCCCGAATGAAATTGACAAACGTTTTACCACGCAACTCACCAAAAGAACCTGGTTGGATTCTGCCGCTGCGTTACAACGATACATGAGTAACGATGTAATTGAAAATGCCGTACGGCAAATGCCTCCTGAGATCTTTGCCGAGTCGGGGAAAGAAACTATTCAAAAGCTGAAGGCGCGTCGAGACAAATTGGTTGAATATGCGGGTGAGTATTATGATTTTTTGGCGCAGGAGATCGACATACCGGGCAGCCGACAGAATGAAGTTTTCGATGTACAACGTCTAAATGATTCAGAAACCTTGGTAACCGTCTACCCCGTCAATAAGCACGGAGAGGTCAGTAGTAACCCAACTTTCTCACGGATATTTAATTCGAATGAAACCAAAGAAATCCGCCTATATGGAATCGATGGACATGATGTCTTTCGGATTCACGGCAGTGGAGGTGGTAACCATACAAAGATCAGGATCATCGGAGGCAGGGACAGGGACTCCGTTATTAACGAGTCGTCCAAAGTTGAATACTACGATAATCCCGGTAACGTGGTCGCAGGGAAGGTGCACGAGCATATATCGAATAGTATCGACATTAACCATTATGATCTTGAGCGTAGAAAGTTTGACAAACAGGGATGGTCGTTGATGCCTAACTATACAAATACGAGGGGCGTCTTTTTCCAATTTGGGTACAAGGCCACAAAGTATAAATGGCGCACAGAACCATTTGCTACGCAACAATCCCTAAAGGCAAATTATTCAATCACGAACCATTCTTTTGGCGGAGATTATGTCGGCATCTTCAATGAAGCCATTGGGAAATGGAACCTCATATTGAACGGCAGTTACGACCAATCATTGAAATACTACTTTTTCGGACTGGGCAATGAAAGCTTTCACGATCCAGAACAGAAGGTTGAGTATTACCAGCTTCACACTACGGAAGGTCGTGGAAGTATTGGACTTAACCGCATTTTCGACCGGCACAATTCGTTCACTATAGCTGCTTTCTACGAAAACATCAAGGCGAAAAGAGAAATCGATCACTTATCCTCGGAGACGCTACCTGTGTTTGATGAAACAGCGTTCAATACCAAGAACTTTTTGAGTGGTGTCGTAGGATACACTTATTACAACGTCAATGACGAAGTTGTACCAACCAAGGCTTTTAGCTTCTCGTTGAATGCAAGCCATACAAAGAACCTTAGTCAAAAAGATCGTTCGTTTAATAAATACTGGACCACGCTCGGTTGGATCGTACCCTTTAGTAAAAAGTTCTCGTTCGCCACAAGGAATGGATACAGCACTTTGAGTGGAAACCCTGAGTTTTACCAATACAATTGGATTGGTGGCGGGCAAAATCTCCGGGGTTTCCGTCGTCAGCGCTTTGCGGGAAAGTCAAGTGTTTATACCGACAACGAGTTGAGATGGATTACCAATATGCACGGCTATTATTTGAGAGGTAAAATTGGTTTAATCGGCTTCATTGACCAGGGCCGCGTATGGATGCCCGGAGAAACGTCCCACACCTGGCACGTAGGATATGGTGGCGGCTTGATGGTCGCTCCATTTAATAAAATTTCAGCAACTGTATATTATGGTATGTCCGAGGACGATCATTTGATTCACATAAGATTAGGAAGGTTCTTTTAGCACTCTCCTGTACTTTTGGAAAAAAGAACCAAATGAAATACACCCTGCTAGCCTTCGCTTGTTCGTTGCTCTTCATGGTCTCCTGCGCACAGACGGATTCTACGAAGATCCCGCCTTACAAGCGTTACCCTAGCCTGCCCCCGATACAGATCCTTCTTAGTGATAGTTCCACTATGTATACCAAGGCACAGATACCAGCGAACAAGCCGGTGTTGTTCATGATCTTCAGCCCGGACTGTAGTCATTGCCAGCACGAGACGGAACAGATGATAGCTCACATGGATGAAATGAAAGATCTACAGATTGTAATGATCACCTACCACCCTCTTTACATGATGAAGGACTTTATTGCTACTTATGGATTGGCCAAGTATCCAAACATCGTAGTTGGGAAAGACATTTATTATATCACTACAGGCTTTTTTGATATTCACAATATTCCCTACCTCGCTATGTACGACAAGAAAGGCAACCTGATAGAAGGCTTTGAAGGATCACTCCCCATACCTGAAGTGATTAAGGTTATGAACAACGCAAAGTAAGCGCAAGCAACTAGCGATTTTGCCTGAACTAATTTAAAATCCATAAGGCACTTTCTATTCGAACAGGGGGGCAAATGGACGAAACGCTAACCCAATTAGCAATTAACCAAATCAGGGCCCGGTCATGACCAGGATATCTCCCGGAAATATCCCGGATAAATATATCGCGCATAACTATTATTTGTTGGCCAATCTAAGCTTCTTCATTTACGACCAACAAAAGTTCTCAGTGGGTGTATCCTTTACAATTTGGGATAGCCATAGCAACTCGCCATTCAATCCACACTCTGGTGATACGGCCAGGGATGCAGCAGGAAGTGACAGATGCCCACGACCAGAATTCTTTCAATTCTGCTACATTTGCACCTCAATCAAACACCTTTAAAAAGCAATCAATGAAAGTTACAGTTGTAGGAGCCGGAGCAGTTGGAGCAACAACGGCTGATAATATTGTAAGAGCGGAACTCTGCCAGGAACTGGTATTACTCGATATAAAGGAAGGTCTGGCTGAAGGAAAGGCGCTGGACATGACTCAAACAGCGGCACTCCTTGGATTTGATACAAGGATCACAGGCAGCACTAACGATTATGGAAAAACCAAAGGTTCGGATGTTGTTGTAATAACTTCAGGTATTCCGCGCAAGCCGGGTATGACACGTGAAGAACTGATCGGAACTAATGCCAACATCGTGAAGAATGTTGCTCAAAACATACTGCAACAGTCACCTGATGCAATCATCATCGTGATAAGCAACCCAATGGATACGATGACTTACCTGACTTTGCAAGCGACAGGTTTGCCGAAAAATCGCATCATTGGTATGGGCGGAATTCTCGATAGCGCAAGGTTTAAGTGCTATTTGAGCCTGGCCCTGGGCTGTTCTCCAAACGATCTTAATGCGATTGTTGTGGGAGGCCATGGCGACACTACAATGATTCCTTTGATTCGCTTTGCCACCTGGAATAGTGTGCCTGTCACCAATTTCCTCAGTGCAGAACAACAAAAACAAATTGTTGCTGACACAATGGTAGGTGGCGCTACGCTTACAAAACTAATCGGCACCTCCGCCTGGTATGCTCCAGGAGCTGCCGGAGCCGCATTGGTTGAGTCTATCCTGAGAGATGAAAAGAAACTATTCTCCTGCTGCGTTTCCCTCGATGGCGAATATGGACAAAAAGATATCTGCCTGGGCGTTCCAGTTGTACTTGGAAGAAAGGGTTGGGAAAAGATCATCGATTACAAATTGAACGATGAAGAGCAAGCTGCATTCAACAAGAGCGCAGATGCAGTGAGGAATATGAATAATGTGTTGAAGACTCTCTAAATTTCAAAATAGACTATACTGTAAAGGCGATCTCTCCCGGATCGCCTTTTTTAATATACGATGATTTTTTGTACAAAGGATCCTCCGCTTTGAGGAATGACCTTCATGAAATAGACACCTTTTCCGAAACGCAAAGTGAACAACTGCTGGTAGATATCATCCAGGCTGCGTGTTAACATCATTCTCCCAGTGGCATCATAAATCATTATTGAGTAGACCCCCGGTGTTTGTGCACTGATCTTAAGTGGCTGATTCTGCTTTACAGGGTTCGGGTAAGCAATTACCGGAACGCCGGGAAAGTAATAAAGCGTTTCCACTTCACTATAGATGGTGCTGCCATCGCTAAAATGGATGGCCAATTGATAATTGTTGACGCCTTGTGTGAGGCTGGAATCTGCAATCGAAAATGAAGTCGACAATGGCGCTGTTAG
>DATDNL010000207.1:0-3105 GCA_036518315.1 Flavisolibacter sp.
AATACAACGACAAACAAATTGTGATAATGGAGGCCGCCGAGAAGCTTTTTGCTGAGCAGGGTTTTAAGGGCACTTCCGTGCGTGATATAGCAGAAACAGCTCACGTGAACCTGGCGATGATCTCCTACTACTTTGGCTCGAAGGAAAAACTGATGGAAGCCATGTTTCATTACCGTGGGTCGGACTTCAAGCTACAATTGGAGAACATTTTGCAGAATAAACACCTTTCGCCCATACAGAAAGTGGAAAAGTTGATTGATGATTATATCGAAAGGATTTTCAAGAAGCAATGTTTCCATAAGATCATGACCCGTGAGCAGATGGTCAGCAGTTCTGAATCGATCACGGAGCAGATCTATCAATTGAAACAGCGGAATTTTTCGCTGATAAAGGAATTGATCAATGAAGGACAGAGAGCCGGTCAGTTCAAAAAGAATATTGACATATCTCTATTAATGATGACGTTGACCGGGACCTCGGGCCAGATGGTCACTGCCCAGCAATACTATAAAAAGATCAATCATCTTGAATCGATGCCCCACGACGAGGTGGAGAAGTTAATGAAGAAGAAACTCAGCACCTATTTAAAAAATCTATTTAAAGCAGTATTGACATATGAAGGATAAAGTAAAGATGGTTTTGACCGCTTTGTCGATCACCCTTGCAGGATTTACCAACGCTCAAAACACAAGACCCATTAGCTTAAACGAAGCCATTGACCTAAGCATCAAGAACAGCAAGCAATTAAAGATCAATAAGGCAAAGGTGGAGCAGGCTTCTGCCGTCGTGACACAAGCCATCCAAAGAAGGTTGCCGGACGCGTCTGTGACGGGTGCTTACATCTACCTGAGTAACCCGGTGGTGAACCTGAAATCGAAATCCAACTCAGGAACTGGTGGAAGTTCGGGCGGAGGAAGCGGAATGCCCAAGATCAACCAGGCTGCTTACGGAATTCTGAACGCCTCCCTCCCGCTATTTGCCGGTGGCAGGATACGCTATGGAATTGAATCATCGAAATACCTGGCGCAAGCTGAGGAGCTGGATGCTGAGAACAACAAAGAGGAAGTCATTGAAAACACCATTGAAGCGTATATCAATCTTTACAAAGCCGGTGCGGCCGTCCAGTTGTACGATACGAATCTTGTGCAGGCGAGACTTAGAGTCAAAGATCTTGCTAACCTGGAAAAGAATGGTTTACTGCCAAGAAATGATCTATTGAAGGCGCAGCTACAAGAATCGAATGTGGAATTGGCCTTATTGGATGCAAGAAACAATTTGGAACTGGCAAATGTGAACATGGACCTGATGCTTGGCTTGCCTGAAAATACTTCTCTTGTTCCCGACACCTCAGTGATCAATGGCAAATTCGCTGTTGGTACTCTTGACGATTATGTACAATCGGCCATCAAGAACAGGAAAGATATCGAGGCACTCGGATTAAGGAAACAAGCTGCCGATGTTGGAGTAAAAGCAATAAAAGGTGAAATGTTTCCAAGTGTGGCCCTGACCGGTGGTTATATAGCAGCCGATGTTCCCGGGTTTTTAAGCATAGCCAATGCAGCGAATGTTGGTGTGGGAGTTAAGTATGATATTGGATCGCTTTGGAAAAACAAGGCAAAGGTCCAGGAAGCGGAAGCCAAATCGAAACAGTTGGTTGCTACACAGGAGTTAGTTAATGATAACGTTCGCTTGCAGGTGAACAAGGCGTATTTGAACTGGATAAGTAGTCAAAAGAAGATTGAGGTCTATGCAAAAGCGATCGAACAATCCGACGAGAATTTCAGGATTGTAGGGAATAAATACACAAATGGACTGGCAACGGTTACGGATGTACTGGAAGCAGACGTAGCGCAACTGCAGTCGCACTTAAGTTATTCCCTGGCCAAGGCAGATGCTGTGCTGGCCTATAACCAGCTACTACAAGCCGCAGGACAGTTATCACAACAACAGCAAACAAAATAATTCATAAGAACCAACGATAAAATATCATGGAAACAAAAACTGTAGAAAGAACTGAAGTGAATCAAAAAGCTAAAAAACGGAACCCTATCTTCTTGGTCATACTCATCCTACTTGTTATTGTCGGAGCATGGTTTGGCATTTCGAAGTACATTCATGGGCAACACCACGAGGAGACCGACGATGCACAAATCAGCGCCGATATTACGCCGGTAATTCCGCGGGTATCAGGTTATATCAAAGAAATTAAGGTTAATGACAACCAATATGTGAAGAAGGGCGATACCCTGGTTGTGATTGATGACCGGGATTTCGTAATCAAGTTGCAGGAAGCGCAGGCGGCATTAGCTGCGGCTCAAAGCAATTTACAGATCGCGAAGGCGACCACGAGCGCTGCGAAGGCAAACATTTCTACATCGGCAGCATCAGTCGGAACGATCGATGCGCAGATTGATGCGGCGAGGGTGAATGTGTGGAGAACATCACAGGACTATGACCGCTATTCCAACCTGATCAAAGATCATTCTGTTACACAACAGCAATACGAACAGGCCTTAGCGGCTAAACAGACTGCAGAAAAACAACTGGCCATATTGCAGGAGCAGAAGAAGCAAGCTTCCACACAAACCAATGCCGTTGCGGTTCAAAGTAATGCCACGGCCCAACAGATTGGTGCTGCCAATGCGGTAGTGGAACAAAGGCAGGTGGAAGTGGAGGCTGCAAAGCTGAACCTTTCTTATACAGTAGTCACTGCTCAGCAGGACGGACTGGTATCGAAAGTAAATGTGCAACCGGGACAGGTAGTTCAGGCAGGACAATCTTTATTTGCCCTTGTGCACAGCAATAACATTTGGGTAACGGCTAACTTCAAAGAGACACAAATCAACAAGATGCGGGTCGGACAAAAAGTTATTGTTACGGCGGATGCTTATCACAAACACGAGTTCGAAGCACGGCTGGCATCATTTGCTCCTGCTACAGGTTCGACATTCTCGTTGTTGCCGCCGGACAATGCAACGGGAAACTTTGTAAAAACCGTTCAGCGTGTGCCTGTTCGCATCGAATTTACAAACCCATCTGACTCATTAGTTCGACAATTGAGACCCGGAATGAACGTAGCAGTTGATGTTCATTTAGACTAATCAA
>DATDNL010000208.1:0-4779 GCA_036518315.1 Flavisolibacter sp.
GATAAATTCACGAATACGTATATCATCAAGCAGTTCACCTTTTTCGTTGATCACGTAAATGACGTCGATCGTTTCACTGTTCTTGCCGACCCTTCTTACCGTATCGAGAACCTGCTGCACGGTGTTGTTTTCATACACATACACATAATCCGGGGTCATCAGCCTTCCTACACTGTTTTCGGGATATCCCAGTAGGGAGAGGGTGATCTTTCTTTCCTCGTTATCCAACAGCTTGATCAGTTCGCGAACGGCATTGCTGGGCAATTCTTCTAAAAAATCAGTACGGTCATCAGGAGGGAGTTCATTGAGCAGGCCAGCCGTTTTACCAGGCGGCAGAGTTTGGATAATGCTCTTTTGGGCATTGAGATCGAGGATCTTGAACACACTGGCAGCCCTATGCACGGACATGGCTTCGATAATCCTGCTTTCGGAGTCTGGCATTTCCTCGACAAGGTTGGCAACATCGCTGATGTTCTGATGATCCAGAAGCTCATGCAATTGTTTCACATCGCCTGACTCCAGAATCTCTTCGACCTGCTCTTTTAAAATCTCCAATGCCATGTTTCAAAATTACAGCCTGTAGGTTTACCACTGAAAATGAAATTAATTTGTATAAAAATCAGTTGTGGCCTCTTTAAATTTTGTTTCTGAAAGCATTTATGTTGCAGCTTCCACTGAAAAAGGAAGAGGCGTTTTTACGAACAGTGAACTCAAAAAAAATACCATTATTGAGATAGCACCAGTGATTGTAATGTCGAAGCAGGACCGCCTGCACATCGACCAGACCCTCCTGCACGATTATATTTTTGAATGGGGTGGCAAACAGAACCAGTGTTGCATGGCCCTTGGGTATGTGCCGTTATATAATCATTCCTACCGCTCCAACTGCGAGTATGAAATGAATTATAAGTTGCAGATCATCACTGTGAAAACCGTGCGAGCGATCAAGGCAGGTGAGGAGTTGTTCATTAACTACAATGGCGATTGGAATAATGCGAAGCCGGTGTGGTTCCCGATGTCCTAATTCCCCCTGTCCCCCTGAAGGGGAGACTTAGGTCGGGGACACTTTTCTTTTTCAGCCATTCTTTCAGTAGAGTGTTTTCATTGCTAGCTTTATCAAAACATCGCGGTAATGATTAAGAAGATGTATTCGGGCGCTGAGAAACTTCTTTTTGAAAGAGCGTCGTCGTTGAGAAAGCATCAAACGTTTGCAGAAGAGCTACTTTGGAATTATTTGAGGACAAAACCTCTTGGTTTCAAGTTCCGAAGACAGCATCCGTTTGGAAGTTATATTCTGGACTTCTACTGTCACCCCTTAAGGCTTGCCATTGAAGTTGATGGCTCTATCCATATGCAAGAAGCAGTAAAGCAAAATGATGAACTAAGGCAAAACCAACTAGAACAAGAAGGGCTCAATTTTCTAAGGTTCTCAAACGATGAAATACAACTAAAGCCTGAAGAAGTGACACACAAAATAGAGACTTACTTAAAAGAAAACGTGGAATCAATAAAGAATGATCAAATCTAAGTCTCCCCTTTAGGGGGACAGGGGGAGTATTATTTCAAGAGGTTCTTTATCTCATTCAACTTCAGTAATGCCTCCACCGGCGTGAGTCGATTGATGTCAATTCCCTCCAACATCTTTCTGATTCCTTCAAAGGTTTCAGTGTGAGCATCAAATATGCTGAGCTGTACTTGCGGCGTGGACAGACCTTTTACATTTTCCTTGAGGCCTCCATCGCCGAGGTGTTTTGTTTCAAGTTGCTTCAATATGTCCTTTGCCCTGTCAATGAGATCGGGAGGCATGCCGGCCATTCTTGCCACATGAATACCAAAACTGTGGATGCTTCCACCGGGAGCAAGTTTGCGTAGGAAGATGACTTTATTGCCGATCTCTTTATTCGTGATGTGGTAATTCTTTACTCTTGGCAGTTTGTTCTCCAACTCATTTAATTCGTGGTAGTGCGTGGCGAAGAAGGTCTTGGGCTGGTGAGGAGAACGGTGTAAATATTCTGCAATGCTCCAGGCTATGGAAATGCCATCGTAGGTGGATGTACCTCTCCCAATTTCATCTAAAAGAATCAGACAGCGGTCGCTGATGTTGTTGATGATGGATGCCGTTTCATTCATTTCTACCATGAAGGTGGACTCACCTGCACTCAGGTTATCGGAGGCGCCGACACGGGTAAAGATCTTGTCAGTCAGGGGAACCATTGCTTCGTCCGCCGGGATGAAACTTCCAATATGCGCCATCAGGGTGATCAATCCTGTCTGGCGTAGCAGGGCCGACTTACCGCTCATGTTCGGTCCCGTCAAGATGATGATCTGCTGTTCGTTCTTGTTGAACTGAACGTCGTTTCCTATATACGATTCAGAAGGCGGCAGATTGCGTTCAATCACGGGATGCCGGCCATTGGTGATCTTCAATTCATCGCCAGGGTGCAAATGTGGTTTCTTGTAATTGTACTGCAGTGCATTGTTCGCAAAGGCAGTTAAGCAATCCAGCGTGGCAACTATTTGTGCATTTGTTTGTATGCAAGATAGAAAGTCAAATAACTCGTTGATAAGGCTATCAAATAATTGCAGTTCTAATTCAAGGATCTTTTCTTCGGCTCCTGTGATCTTCTCTTCGTATTCTTTCAGTTCAGGAGTGATGTACCGCTCTGCATTGGCCAGAGTCTGCTTTCGCATCCAGTCGGCTGGAACTTTGTTCTTATGTACGTTTGTCACTTCGAGATAATAGCCAAAGACATTATTGTAGCTGATCTTCAAGGAAGAAATGCCGGTCTTCTCCGCTTCCTGCTGCTGCAGTTTGAGCAAATACTCTTTGCCGTGATGGGCAATATTTCTCAGCTCATCCACCTGGGAATGCACTGCTTTATTTATAAAACCTCCTTTTATTGCTAGAGCGGGAGGATTCTCGATGATTTGCTTGAGTATCTTTTCCGAGATATAGTGACAGGGGTTCAGGGCATCGGCAAGACGTTGCAGGTACAGGTTGTTGGATGCGGCGCACAATTCCTTGATCACATCGATCTGTCTCAATGCTCTCGCCAATTGCAACAATTCCCTCGGGTTGATCTTCTTCAGCGGGATCTTTGAAACCAGCCGTTCCATGTCACCACACTGCCGCATGGCATGAAGCAGTTTGTTGCGTTGGTCGGTATTTAAGATCAGGTGTTCTACCACATCGAGGCGCTCATTGATCTTTTGAATGTCTTTTAAGGGGAAAACGATCCAGCGCTTTAGCAGTCTTGCACCCATCGGGCTGCAGGTCGTGTCCAGCACTTTGAGTAAAGTGCTGCCATTTTCAACAGGGCTGTTCAACAGTTCCAGGTTGCGAATGGTGAAGCGGTCCATCCATAAATAATCGTTCTGCTCAATTCTTTGAAGGGAAGTAATGTGTTGAAGGTTGGGATGCTCCGTTTCTTTCAAATAGTGCAGCACTGCTCCTGCCGCTACTAGTCCGAAGCTCAATCCTTCAACACCAAAACCTTTAAGTGAGTGCGTGTCGAAATGTTTCAGCAAAACATCTTCTGCGTATTGTTGTTGGAAGATCCATTCGTCGAGCGTGTACGTGTAGAACTTGCCACCAAATTCTTCCTTGAATTTCTTTTGATGGTGTCGTTGGAAGATGATCTCGGCAGGTTTGAACCCACTCAGTAGTTTGTCTGCATATTCTTTGTCGCCTTCGGCAATGAAAAACTCCCCTGTGGAAATATCAAGGAAGGCCAGTCCATATTTCTCATTAACAAAATGAACGGCTGCAAGGAAGTTATTCGAGCTGAGATCGAGAAGCTTGTCGTTTGTTGCCGTCCCGGGGGTCACCATTTCTGTAACCCCACGTTTCACAATTCCTTTTGCAGCTTTGGGATCCTCCAATTGGTCGCAGATGGCAACGCGGTAGCCCGCTTTTACCAATTTGTGCAGATAAGTGTCTAGCGCATGATGGGGAAAGCCTGCCAGTTCATTATCGGCAGCACCACCGTTATTTCTTTTGGTAAGAGTGATCCCCAATACCTGGGAGGCAATGATAGCATCCTGCCCGAAGGTTTCGTAGAAATCTCCTACACGGAACAACAAAACCGCATCAGGGTATTTAGCCTTAATTGCCCGGTGTTGCTGCATTAACGGTGTCTCACTGGCGGTCTTTTGCTTGCTCATAGCGGTTGCGGCAAAAATAAGGGGCTACTCCTGAATCCTTCCCTGCGGGAAGGACTTTTTGTCC
This sequence comes from Flavisolibacter sp., assembly GCA_036518315.1. GTDB lineage: Bacteria > Bacteroidota > Bacteroidia > Chitinophagales > Chitinophagaceae > Flavisolibacter. The sequence continues at coordinate 4,229 of DATDNL010000208.1, forward strand.
ACGTTTCAACAGTGACAGTACATTTGCAGCCAAATTCAGAAATTGATGCGTAAGCTTTCCATGCAGGAGTTGAACCGGAAGTCGGTGGAGGAGTTCAGGCAGTCGGACAAAGTGCCGATCATTGCCGTGCTGGAGAACGTGCGCAGCGCTTACAACGTGGGAAGTGTATTTCGCACCGCCGATGCCTTCCTGATTGAAGCCATCTATATCTGTGGCTATACAGCCTATCCGCCCCATAAAGAGATTAAAAAGACAGCCCTTGGTGCAGACGAAACAGTGGCGTGGAAGCATTTCAAGAACATTAGCGAGGCTATCGAGGACATCAGGCAGCTCGGTTACAAGGTTTATGCTGTGGAGCAGGCGGTGGATAGCTATAAGCTACAAGCTATTAGCTATGAGCCGGATGAAAAGATCGCGGTTGTCTTCGGGAACGAAGTAACAGGAGTGGAGCAGTCGACAATTGAGCAATGCGATGGCTGTATCGAGATTCCTCAATTGGGGATGAAGCATTCGCTGAATATCTCGGTGGCTGCGGGAATTGTTTTGTGGGA
>DATDNL010000209.1:0-6019 GCA_036518315.1 Flavisolibacter sp.
TTTTAACCTTCTATTATACCCTATTTTATAGTTTTGACATGCTAACAGGTAAAGCACAGCAACACAATTGGTTAGCAACCTTTTTGTTATGCGGTAAATTTTCGTCTGTTTGCGTAAACCCAATCACATGAAAAAGAGCACTCGCATCTTTTGGCAGGTATTCCTCGGCGCTATCGGCGCTTTTCTTTTATTAATCTTACTAATCGTGCTTGGTGTCTTTGGCAGGCTGCCAGGATTGAAAGCCCTGGAAAACCCAAGTATTGTGCAAGCGTCTGAAGTGATTGCCGCGGACGGAACTTTGATGGGAAGGTTTTACAGTGAAAAAGGAAACCGGAGCGTCGTAAACTATAAAGATATTTCTCCCAATGTCGTCAATGCTCTCGTGGCTACAGAGGACGAACGTTTTTACGATCACTCGGGAATCGACTTCAAGAGGACATTAAGCGCTATCGTTTTTCTTGGCCAAAGAGGTGGCGGTTCCACGATTACTCAACAGCTAGCGCTCAACTTGTTTAATGGCGAACGTGCCAGCAATCCATTATCAAGAGCCATCCAGAAACTGAAGGAATATATTATTGCCATCCGGCTCGAAAGAAACTTCACCAAGCAAGAGATACTCGCTTTATATCTGAACGCAGTTCCCTTCGGCGACAATGTGTACGGAATAAGAAATGCCGCCAAGACTTTTTTTCAAAAAGAGCCTGATCGTCTCAACCCTGTGGAGGCGGCAACGCTCGTGGGCATGCTGAAAGGTAATAGCATCTATAATCCAAGAACGCACCCCGTTCAGGCTTTCAACCGGAAGAACGTTGTGATCGGCCAGATGGAGAAAAACGACTACCTCAGTTCTGCAGATGCCGCCAAATACAAGGCAATGCCAATCCCACTTAATTATAAGAAGACGGATGAGAACAGTGGTTACGCTCCCTATTTCCGTGAAGCTGTTTTGAAGGATGCTGTGAAGGACGCGTTGAAAGATGTTACTACTCCTGATGGTGACAGCTACGATATCTATCGGGACGGCCTGAAGATATACACAACCATCAACCCGAAGATGCAGCAATACGCTGAGGAGGCGATGGCACAACAGATGCCAATGCTTCAGAAGGCACTGAATAACCAGTCGAATATAAAAAAAGGGACCATCTGGAAGGAACACCCTGAAGTGTTAAGAGCCGCTATGAAAAACAGCGACCGTTGGAGGAACATGAAAGAAGATAACCTCAGCGATGATCAGATTGAAAAGTCCTTTCATAAAGCTGTACAGATGCGTGTCTTCGCCTGGAACAATAAGCGTTATACGGATACTGTGATGACGCCGATGGACTCCATCAAATACCACAGGCAGATGATGCAGAGTGGTTTCATGGTCATGGACCCGATCACAGGTGAAGTGAAAGCCTGGGTGGGAGGTATTGACTTCAAGACCTATAAACTGGATCACGTTAACATAAGAACACAGAGACAGGTTGGATCATCTATCAAACCCCTCCTCTACTGCCAGGCAATCGAAGAAAGAGGAATGAATCCCAACTCCATGGTTGAAGACGTCCAACAGGATTTTGGTCACCATCAATTGGTGCCCGCCACCAGTAAATCATGTAGCGGCAGAACAGTGACGATGGCAAACGCACTTACCTGGTCTCGTAACTGTGCTACAGCTTATATCATGAAGCAAGTGGGCCCTGCGCAATTTGCAAACTTCCTGAACGAAAAATTGAACATACCGACCAAGATTCCAGTTTATCCTTCTATTGCGCTTGGAGCCTGCGACCTCTCACTCTATGAAATGGTGTGGGCCTATAGCATTTTTGCCGGTGGTGGTTTTGAGACCAAGCCTTCCTATATCTCTCGCATCGAGGACCGTAACGGTAACGTGATCAAACGCTTCGACATTGGCTCAAATCGTAAGGAGACGGTGAGCGAGGCCACCGCTTACCAAATGGTACAGATGATGGAAGGCCCCGTCACTGTGGGCACAGCTGCCGGACTGAAAGACCGTTTGGGTGCAACGGCAATGGCCGGTAAGACGGGTACAACCAATGATAACGCCGACTTCTGGTTTATGGGCTATACGCCTCAATTGCTTGCCGGTGTCTGGGTAGGATGCGACGACCGCTTTATACGTATCGAAAGCGGAGCGTACATGGGAGGTACTGCCGCAAGACCCGTGTGGGAAGCATTCTTTAGAAAGGTTTATAATGACCCCTCGTTGGGAATAAGAAGGGATGCTGAGTTCGCAAAACCTGCTGATTTGAACAACGAATTGAATGATGCCAACTCCATCAATTATGGTGATAGTACGGAACAAAATATGGGAGATGGAACCAACGCAAACGATTACCTTGACACCATCACCAACATTCCTCCTGAGTCACAACCACCAACCGACGACAACGGCAACCCACCACCAAGAAATAACCCAAAAAAGGATAGTAATAACAGCAAGGCTACCAGGATTGGCGAAATGGGCCTGCCCCAGGACACAAAGAAGGACAAGAAGGGTAACTTCTTACAGAGAATGTTCGGGAAGAAGAACAAGAATAAGGACAACGATTACTAATTACTCATATTACTCATCAATCATCACAAAAGCCTTCCCTGGAGGGCTTTTTTCTTTGGCATCGCCAGCGCTAGAAGGCGACCCAATACTTTGAATTTGATTCGTACGGGTGCGGCACAACATTTTCAGTACTCATGTAAAAGCAGTCATGGAAAGAAATAATGATAACGGAAACAACCAACAAAAAACAAAGGGAGTTCCGGAAAACAATCCTTCTAAGGCGATGGATAGCAAACGCGAAGTAGAACAATCGAATGACCAGAAAATCGACCAGGATTTCCCCGGTTACCCGCATTATCCCGCGAAAGAAGATATCATGGATCAGAGGACCGGCGCGCATAAAGTCGACATGGATGTAGAGAATATAGCGAGTGCCCGCAACGCAACCGGTGTAAGTCAACGATTTGCGAGGGGGCAGGAAGGTCAAAGAAATCCTCCTGGCGGAGAGCAGGCGTCAGAAGCTGATAATTCCGACGACCTGAACATCAAGACCGGTACCGATGCAGACATTGACGACGATGACCTTGCAATTCTCAATTCGACTAATGATGAGATAGGTGTGCCTCAAAATGTATCAAATGAGGATCTGAACACCGACCTCGATGTTCCGGGCAGCGAATTGGATGATGCCGACGAAGTAATTGGTGAAGAAGACGAAGAAAACAACTATTACAGCCTCGGTGGCGATCGTCATGAAAGCCAAGAAGAAGACCCATATTCGGGTCCGGAAAGAGGCAATTCTTGATATATTAGAAGGACTGCGAAAGCAGTCTTTTTAGCTTGTAAACTGTCTCACAGTCCAAAAGATATTTGTTTTTTCCGTTAACTTTAATTCACAGCATTCCTGTCAAGTCAGGAGCGCCCTGTCACCACTAAACCAGAGTCCATTGGAAGCAAGTGTGAAGACCAAAACCTCTCTCGACCATTTATCCTATCTGCCCACCTATGCCCAATACTTGCTGCAAAACAGGCTGGATGATTACTGCCGTCTTCAATTACACATTGCCAAAGAAATGGAAATTCCATTAATGCGCTTTCTTGACAAGATGAGTCCCGAAGATCTGACGGAATTAATGAAAGAACGGGCTAAAGATTTCTTGGGCTCCCTGGCAACCAATAGAGCGAAACAACAGATAGAAAGCTCCGTTAAGCAGTGGCAGGAGAATCGTCTCCCGCTTGTATCGGCGGAAAACATTATTGCAGAAGACATTACTTCAATCGCTCACTTGCGAAAAAGATGTTTGACTCAATTCATTGCCGACTATACCCCGCACATTAATGACGCTTTGGAATTGATACGGGAAATAGATGACTTCCTTACGGCCGCTGTACACGCACATACATCCTTTTACATAGACCTTTTACAAAAGAAAAATTCAAACGATGAACTCGCTCTCCGAAATAATGAATACCTGTATAAGAGAGCAGAAGCAATCACACACCTTGGTAGCTATCGCTGGGAGTTAAAAACAAATGAACTCTTTTGGTCGGATGAACTATACCATATATATGGCGTCGAGCCTTCTGAAGGCTCTGTAGATTTTGAGTATGTCAGCTCCTTCAATTACCCTGAAGACACACCAAATGTTCGTGCAGAATACACCAGGGCATTTAAGAATAAAACCCCGTTCAACTTTTATTACAGGATCACATCGAAAAAAGAAGAGCTTAAGATCCTGCACGCCAGGGGCGAATTGATTCTAGATAAAACGGGTGAGCCCGAAACAGTCATCGGTACCGTGCAGGACGTAACAGAAAAGCAGGCTCTCATAGCCAAACTGAGACAAACAGAAACCATTTATAGGCAGGCGGAGGAAATGGTTAACATGGGCAACTGGAGCTGGGACGTTAAGAACAATAAACTCGAATGGACTGACAATCTATACAGGATGTATGGCCTCGAACCACAATCTGAAGAAATTACAATTGACAGGTTCATTTCCTTTATTCATCCCCACGACAGGGAAGAGGTAATGAAAGGTGTGGAGGAGATACAAACCAAAGACTTCCTTGATTATAGATTTAGAATTGTTACCGCCCTCGGCGAAGAGAAAATACTTCGTTCAATCGCGCGGGTTCAAAGAGATGAAACGGGTAAAGCTGTTTATGTTATAGGGACGGAAAGAGACATCACCGAAAAGCAAAACCTCATCGACCGGCTTCAACAGAGCGAGAATCTATACAAGCAGGCGCAGGCTTTGGCGCACCTCGGCAATTGGAGTTGGGATATGAAGACCAATACCATCTCATGGTCCGATGAGCTTTACCGCATTTATGGATTAGAACCCGCGTCAACCAACTTGTCGTTTGAACAATTCCTGGATCTTACTCATCCAGACGATACGGAAAAGGTATTACGGCATGTGCGGACGGCCATTGAAAAGGCCGGTACATGGGAGTTCACCTATCGATTAATACGGAAGACCGGGGAAACAAGAACACTATTCACGACAGGAGAAGTGTTGTTGGACGACCAGGGAAATCCATCAATGATGATCGGTACAGCACAAGACATCACCGACCGACAACGCCTCATAGACAGGCTGCAGGAAAGCGAAAATCATTTCAAGCAGGCGCAGAGTCTCGCCCGTATCGGCAACTGGACCATGGACGTCAAAACAAGAGAGTTTACCTGGTCAGATGAAATGTTCAGAATTTATGAAGTGACACCACAGGAACACTTCGACTTCAACACCTGGCTAACTTACCTGGAGCATGACAAAGACGAGATCATTGCTTATTACGAGGAGTGCCTGCACGAAAGGAAGACTTACGATAAGATTCACCGGATACGAACCAAAACAGGCAACGTAAAAACAATACATCGTAAAGGAGAATTCCTTCTAAACGAAGATGGCGAGCCTTACAAAATGATCGGTACCACCCAGGATGTTACCGAAGAATATAGGATACAGCAGGAATTGAGAGAAAGCCAGACTTTCATTAGGAAAATAACCGACGCCACCCCTTCCATCATAGCATCTTACAATGTGAACACCGGCAAGTATGTCTTTGTTAGCGAGGGACTGAAAAAACTTCTCGGCTACAGTACCGAAGATGTCTTCAAACAAGGGATCGGGTTCTTTGCTGCAATCATTCATCCCGACGATGCAATGGCCATCATGCAACAAAACGCTGCTGCACTTAAAAGAGCCAATTCCGACCCGTCAAACAACGACGCTGTTGAGGAATTCACCTATCGCATGCGTCACCGCGATGGTGACTACAGGTGGTTTCATACTTATGGAACAATATTCGACCGAAATAAGGAAGGCATGGTGGAGCACGTGCTGAACATCTCATTGGACGTCACCGAGCAGGTGAAGGCGACTAAGAAGATCAAGGAACAGGAACACTTCATCCAGCAAATAGCCGACGCATCTCCCACTATTCTATATCTCTACGACGTAGAAAAGCAAAGTATTGCATACATCAATAGGGAGATCTTTTTTGTCT
>DATDNL010000210.1:0-2222 GCA_036518315.1 Flavisolibacter sp.
GGACGGTGAGAATTCCTAATGTGAGTTGTACTACTACAATAAGGGCAGGAATCCATCTTGCTTTTGCGAATACGGGTGAAGCATTTGTCCTGTAAGCGCGAATCGTCCAAATAACGATCAGTATTACCAACAGGTAGGCAATGGAACGGTGAATGAATTGAATAACTATAGGATTGTCTATGATGCTCACTAAACCCTGTTTGAAAACATATGAGGGAACGAATTGGCCGTTTATATCGGGCCAGGTGGGGGCGGCCGTTGCACCCTTATGCCCTGCAAGTAAAGCTCCAAAGGTTAGTTGTATAAAGAGAAGTACAATTAGCGTCCAGGTGAAACTCTTTAGTCCGCGACTACTGATGATATTTTGTTTTGAGATCTTCAATTGCAAGGCAAACCAAAAAGCATAGCTGATAAGAATGCAGGCCAGGACAAAGTGCATCGCCAGTTTGGTTGGTCTTACGTAAATAGCATCGCCGGTCAGACCACTTGCTACCATTATCCAACCCACAGCACCCTGCAAGGCACCCAATAAAAACAGGATGACCAGCGGTTTGACCATCTCCGGGCGGAAGCGTTTCTGTACTAAAAAAACAAGGAAAGGAATAGCGAAGACCACTCCTATCAGGCGCCCCCAAAGTCTATGAAACCACTCCCAAAAAAAGATAAACTTGAAATCGCTAAGGTTGAAGTTGAAGTTAAGCAGGCGGTATTGAGGCGTTTGCTGGTACTTATGGAATTCCTGTAACCACTGTTGCTCATTCAAGGGCGGCAGTGCACCTGTAATTACGTCCCATTCCGTAATTGACAGGCCCGAGCCCGTCAATCTTGTTATTCCTCCCAGCAAAATTTGTATGACCAGCATTGCCACGCCAATAATGATCCAGTTGGCAACCGCCCTGTCAGATCTCTTTAATTCCAAAGTACTCATCGGCGTGCAAAGGTAGGTATGCAGCCGTTAGGGAAAGCCAGTAACCCGTAAGGAAAATAGATTTGGACTGAGGCGGCACTTTTTCGTAGCTTTTATAGACAATTCGCAAACTAAAACCTTTGTTATGGAAAAGAATGACCTTACAACCAACCGTCGTGCCTTCATTGGTACATTGGCAACCGGTGCTGCTGCGATGAGCCTTGCCGGTCTCGCTGCTCCTCTACAAACTCTCGCAAAAGAAAAAAATAATGCTAATCCGACCGACGATCCGGATGCATGGTTCAAAAAACTGGATGGTAAGAAACACAAGATTGTATTTGATGCCACCGAAACGCACCAGGCAATGCCCTTTATTTGGCCTGCCGTTTACATGATGACCAATGGGGCTACGGGTACGCAGCCCAAGGACCTGGGAATCGTTGTTATTTTAAGACACGAAGCCATACCTTTTGCTTTTGAGGACAAGCTTTGGAGCAAGTATAATTTCGGCGAAGTGTTTAAAGCAAATGAATTGGGTGCTGCCTTTAAAGCAGCTGACTACAAGACTGCGGCCAGCACGCGCAATCCTCTTTGGCATCCAAAGGATGGCGACTTCCAGGTTCCGGGATTTGGGAACGTGCCAATTGGTATTAACCAACTGCAGGACCAGGGAGTGATGTTTGCTGTATGCAATGCAGCCATGACAGTATACAGTGCGGCACTGGCACAGGGAATGAATAAGAAGCCTGAGGATATTTTGAACGAGTGGAAGGCAGGGTTATTACCAGGGGTGCAGATCGTTCCTTCGGGCGTATGGGCCGTTGGCCGCGCACAGGAACATGGTTGCGCCTACTGCTTTGCAGGATAATCAAGGCAATTATTTTAGGCCAGTGGTGGATTGTTTTGAAGACGACGATCCGCTGCTGGCCTTTGCATTTCTAATGGGGGTGAACGGACCGTATTTGTGCTGTTCTTCAGAAAATCCATCTGTATAGGGCCCATTGGGACAGTCGAATGGCTTTTTAGAAAGATCCGGCCAGTCGTAAGGGAAATTTTTGTAGGGGCGGGGTTGTGAAGCCACGTAGGCAGCAACATCCCATGCTTGTTCGTCGGTCAGTTTAGGGCTCTTCCATGTGGCTTCCTGGTAAGGCATATTGTTCTTGATGAAACCCGCCAACGAGGACAATCGTAATATGCCTGCACTCGAATTGAAACTATGTTCTCCCCAGAGCGGTGGGTAAGTGTAACCCGTTCCATCAGGATTCAAGGCGCCCTGGCCGTCCGGCCCATGACAGCGCTGGCAATAGTTGGTAAA
>DATDNL010000211.1:0-4461 GCA_036518315.1 Flavisolibacter sp.
TTGTAACAGTGGTTGGCAGCAACGATAGGGAGCAGTTCAGGGTAACCAAAGATGACGATGGCAATGTGCACCTTGTGATCAACAAAATTGCAAAAGACAGTAGTATATCCTCCAAAATATATGACCGCGTGTTTGATCCCAGGATCACCAGGGAGATACGCGTCTATGGCTTGAAAGATGATGACCGCTTCATTGTTGAGGGTCCCAGCTCGCCTATAAAGATTCGCCTAATTGGAGGTTCGGGTAATGACCAGTTCATAAATAATGGAACGGGTAAGAGGGTGCTGGCCTACGATGCTTCGTTTGAAAAGAACAATTTCGGGGGAAGCACAGCCTTCAAGAAGGTTGTCTCAGCCAATCCGCAGGTGAATCGCTACGACCGCCTGAACTTTAAATACAATCTCTTCAAACCGGGCCTGGCATTGGAGTACAACGTGGATGACGGACTGTTCATCGGCCCCGGGATTGAGTACACGAAACAAGGCTTCAGACGTGAGCCCTACGGAATGCGACAATTCTTCCAGGGTAAGGCAGCCTTAAAGACGGGGTCCTCACATTTCAAGTATGATGCTGATTATATAAAGGCCTTGGGTAATGCTGATATCCTGGTTCGCTCCGAGTTCAGGGCGCCGGTGAATGTTACTAACTATTTCGGCATGGGAAATAATACAGAAAATTACTCCCATACGCTGACAGAAGAGTTCTATCGTGTTCGCTATAATATTATAAATGCCACCGGTTATCTGAGTTACCAACTGCAATCATGGATGCGGGTAAACCTCGGCCCTACTTTTCAATATTTCAGGCTGGACAGCAACCAGAATCGCAACCGGTTCATTAGCACTCCCACTAATGTCCTGAATCACATCGTGACCTATTCGCCGTTTCATTATATGGGTGCCGATGCCCGGGTGGCTATCGACTCGAGGAATAACCCGGTCATTCCGACGAGGGGATTGACTCTCGATGCCGGTCTAAAGCAGTTGTTTGGACTGGATGGCGGGCATAAGGCGCTCACGCAGGCCAATATTGATATGCGCATTTTTATGAGCCTTTTTACTTACCAGCGACTGGTCTTGGCTACCCGTTTTGGATGGGCAAAGAATTATGGCAGCTTCCAGTTTGAGCAAGCGCAATACCTGGGAGGTACCGATAACCTGAGGGGCTTTAGGAAGCAGCGCTTCGCCGGCCGGTCAATGGTCTACAACAATACGGAGTTGAGGATAAGAGTAGCCAATTTCAACACCTACCTTTTCGGAGGAGTCTTTGGAATCCAGGTTTTCAATGACGTAGGCCGGGTATTCGCGGATGGGGAGGATTCGAAAAGATGGCATGATGGCTTCGGAGGAGGTATTTGGCTGTCACCAATTAAGAGGTTTGTTTTAACTGCTTCATTTACACATTCGAACGAGGAGAACTTACTCCCACGATTGACGTTTGGATTCCAGTTTTAAGGGATTTTGGGGTTTGGAGTCGGGTGTTTAGGGTTGGGGTGGTCTATGGAGGACCGTGTCATTGTTTTCTGAAGTTAATAGGTTTAGGAGTCTAAGGACTTAATGGTTTGATTTTCAACAGAGTATTTAACAGATAGATCACTTGGGCCAACAATCCTAAACTCCAAACTCCCCATCTCAACACCCTTGCTACTTCACGGATACGCCCACTCAAAGCCCACCACACTTCCATCAAGGCCCACTCTTTATTTTGTCAAATAGAAAGCAACAGTTTTTTCCACTGCTTTCAAACTTAATTGTCCCTTACAATCGGCTTCTCCGTCTTTGCCTCTCTGTTTTCGTAAGCGACTGGCTCAGTCCTTAACCTCGAACATCGAACGACAGAGACCTTTTCGACTTATGAATCCCCTTGAACCTCTTAACTGCCCTCTATCAACCTAATCAACTCAATAAACTTAATCAACCAACCCCAACTTTTTTTACCATTCCTGTAACATAGGGCTGTCTACCTTCGTCAAACCACGTAAACCAGCCAAGATGAGAAAGATATTTATAAATAAGTGGTTCTTTCTTGCCGCTTCCTTCACATTAAGTCTTTCTATTCTTTCTTTTGCAGCCTATAAACAGACAGGGTCAGTTTGTTCAGCTTCCAACGGGTGTACCCGGGCAATGCCGGCCAATGCGAACCAGAATACGGATATGCTTTGGGACGTGCTTTCCAGGCAGTTAGGCAACTTTATTTCTATCCACTAAAAAATTCCTCTCTTTACTGTAACTTTTAGTTTCTTGTATCGTACTATTGGTACGTTCAGCTGTTTATGACCGAAAAAGAATACAATGAGTGTGTGAACCTTTATGCGGATAACGTATTCAGGTTCATTGTAAAAAACCTTCGACACGAGGAGGATGCCCGCGATGTGGTGCAAACTGCCTTTGAGAAGTTATGGCGCAATAGGGAGGATGTGGACGCGACGAAGAGTAAGTCCTATTTGTTTACGGTCGCCTATAATCAAATGATTGATCATTTGAGGAAGGTGAAAAGAGTGTATTTGAAAGAGGAATTCAGGGAAGAGACCAGGGTACAGGATAAGCACATAGATAATGTGAAAGCGGTATTGAATGAGGCTTTGGCCCGACTAAGCGAAACGCAACGTTCACTGGTTATGCTGAAGGATTATGAGGGATATAGCTACGAGGAGATTGGAAAGATCATGAACCTGAACGAAAGCCAGGTGAAGGTTTACCTGCATCGTGCCCGTTTACAATTGAAGGAGTACATTGTAAAAGTTGAAAATGTCATTTGAAGCAAACGATATGAATACAATTCATCTTGGTAATTACGAGGAGTTCTTTATCCTGTACATGGATAATGAATTGAACGAAGACCAGGTGAAGATGGTGGATGAGTTCCTGCAGGCGCATCCTGATCTGAGAGCAGAATTCGATATCCTCATGAGCACGAAGCTGCCCATGGAGAAATTTAGCTTCGATAAAAATGACTTGCTCGCCCACAACATGAAGCTTTCATCGGTTGACGAGGAACTGCTTCTTTATATCGATAACGAATTGCCAGCAGACAAGAAGAAGACCCTTGAATTAGAACTGGCATCTAATAAACACTACCAGTTGGAACACGAGCTGCTTTTGCAGGCTAAGCTCGATGCTTCGGAAACGATCGCCTATCCAAATAAGAAGGAATTGTATCGCAGAACAGCACGAGTTGTTTCAATGAGGGTTTGGATGAGAGTTGCTGCCGCAGCAGTTATTATTGCCATTGCGGGCATTGTTTATTTTGAAAATCCTCCTTCTGTACCGTCAGTTACGAATGGTGGCCAGCCAACTGCAGGTACTACTAATCCTGTTCAGAACCAGGCGAAAACCAATGATACTGATACTATAAGTAAACCCATACAGAACGTAGAGACCCCTGTGAGAAATGATGTTGCGGTCATCGACGAAAACAAGCCTGCAGAGAACAGGGAAGCGAAGTATGAACCTAAAGAAAGAAAGGCTGAAGCGCCCGTTGATAATGTGGTAGCATATAATCCAGTGCAACCAAAAGAAGATATTACGATTGACCGTCCTTTAAAGACTCATGTAGTACCGGACAACAGTGCTGAGAAACTGCTTGCACTGAATGCTCCTAAAGATATTCTTAACAGTAATGCTGTAACTTCTGTAGACCCCAATCGTACAACAATCAAAGAGGAAACACCTGGTGAAACAGGTGAACCAGCCAACCGAAAGGGATCACTTAAGGGCTTCCTGCGCAAAGCTACGAGAGTGATTGAAAGACGAACCGGCATAGATCCAACAAACGGAAACGGAGACTTGCTCATCGGCTCGGTTGCGATCAATCTAAAATAATTCAAAACTTATTAGTATGAAAAGAACACTACTCGCATTAATTGCATTGAGCGGAGCTATGTCCTGCCTGGCACAAGATTCCACAGCGAAGGAAAAAACAGATACCATCCGGGTGGGAGGAATGATCATTATCAACGATCATAAAAACGATGGTAAGAAAGAGAGCACCAATGTTGTTATCTCTAATCACCATAAGAAAAAATCGGCCAACCTTAGCACGAACTGGTTCATTTTTGACCTTGGCTTTGCCAATTTCACAGATAACACGAATTATCCTGCAGCAGCAGCTTCGGGCTTTATTGCTAACGACGTTAAAGCGGATCAATTTGATCTCCGTACGTGGAAATCCAATAACGTAAACATCTGGTTCTTCATGCAGCGCCTGAATGTGATAAAGCACGTTGTTAACCTTAAGTACGGTATGGGCCTTGAATTGAACAATTACAGGTTCGAAGACGAAAGGCTGCATTTCCAGAAGAACCCAACTTACATTTTTATTGACCAGGACTGGAGTAACGTGGACAAGAACAAGTTTGCAGCGGACTATATCACCGTACCGCTGATGGTGAACTTCAACTTCACCCCCGGCCGTGAGAACGGATTTGGATTGAGCGCCGGTGTGAGCGGAGGCTTTCTCTAC
>DATDNL010000212.1:0-4176 GCA_036518315.1 Flavisolibacter sp.
CGAACATACTGCTGAAGATACCAGTTGCTCCTGGTTTTTTACTTCGAGGGGCTGACCCGCCAACTGGTATCCCATGCGGTCCGCCTCGTTCGTAATCTGGAACCAGTTTTCGAGGAACATGTCCTGAGCATCTTTGGTGAGCCAGTTCCATTCGCTGCCAATGAGAAACTCTATCTCGTTCCGGGTATCAACGACCTCGTAGGCCTTCCAGGGAAAAACCAAAAAGCTTTTTTCGTGCAAGAGTGCAGAATAGCCCTTCCCGTCGCAGAAGGGTATGATGTCATGTTTCAGCAATCGTCTTCCCTGAAATCCGCCTGTTGCGGACTTTAGATTGGTGCTATAGCTGTTAAGCCATTTGTCGAGCTTAAATTCATTTAGGACGGACAGATAACACCTGGCGCCCTTTTCCAATCGGTCAAACTGGAGGAGGCTTCTTTTCGAAACAAGTATGGGATGGTGTAAAGGGATTGACTCCCCATTTAATGATGGAGCGAAATCGGCGCCTGTTATAGAAATGATTGCTTCTTTCTCAAACAAGATTTGCGAGGAGGGGAAATGGAGTTCCAACACAGGAGAGGCGAGTTCTTTCCCAAGCAGTGCGTTGGCGAGCTGCATGGAGAACCGGTCCATAGCCCCATTGCAGTTGATGCCGAGATACTGGTAGCCATACCGGCCCAGGTCTTGCACGGTATCAAGAACGCCTTGCCTTATAATTTTCAAACTCATGTTCCGTTATTGAATAAAATTTTACCTCGTCACCTGGTTGAAACAGTACGGGATTCTTGTCGTCCCTCCTAAACACTTTCACTGGAGTCCTCCCGATGATCTGCCATCCTCCGGGACATTCAAAAGGATATATACCTGTTTGTTTGCCTGCAATTCCCACAGCGCCGGGGAAGACTTTGACAGGGGTAGGTTTTCTTGCCACGGCGATCCTGTCATCCACTTCGCCCATGTAAGTAAAGCCGGGAAGGAAGCCAAGCATGAAGACCTTGTATGTTTTGGATGTGTGTAATTTTATTATCTCGCCCGTGGACAATTCGTTTTTGCGGGACAGATACTCGAGATCGATCCCATATTTGTTACCATACAAAACGGGTATCTCAAAACGATTGCTCTTTTGTTTGTGCGTATCCGAGCTTCTTGAAAGCAATTTTTCCAGGATATCAGCCATCGATTCAAAGGCCGTTTTTCCAGGTTCGTGAAAGAAGCCCACGTCGTAATAAACAGTGAGCGAGCTATATGCAGGAACCAGGTCTATGATTGTTTCGTCTTTTATACTCTCCAGGTGGTAAAAGAGCTTCAACACTTTCTTGTTGATGTCTTCACTGATGATATTCCCGAAATCAATCGTAAGGGCTGAGTCGCCGAGTGGAAAAATTGAATATGGGTGGTAAGGGTTCATCGGGCTAATGAATGTAGAACAAATTTTAGCCCTTTAGTATAGCATGCTCAAAAAAATAACAGCCACTAAGAGTGGCTGTTGCCAAAATCTTTGTTTATCATATTAGAACTTAAATCCAATTCCTGCTCTGAAGCCGCGATTATACGAATCAAAACTCTTGTTAGCATCTACTTTGGATAAGCCGTAGTCATAGGAAGCGCTCACATTGAAGCCACCCGGAAACTGGTAACCGACACCTCCTGTTACTGCTGCATCCCAGCGGTTAAACTGGTTGGTAGCGTCCATGGTTTTATCCAATACATTAAACCCAAGTGCACCCGCTGTCGTTCTTAAATCTGCCTTGGTGAGGTAAGAGACCTGTGGCCCTGCAAACACCTGTAGCCCGTTGAAGTTTAGCTTTAGTAAAACCGGTAAATCCACATAGTGAGAAGAAAGTTTTGCTTTTGCATTGGCTCCCAAGAATTCAACACCTTTCAGGTTCAGGTCACCTCTCATGTCGTATCCCTTCGCTGAATAATACAGGCCGGGTTCTACCGAAACCAAGTCCGATACAGGGATAGAAACATTACCACCCGCAAAGAAACCAGTGTGGTTAGATGTGGTGATCGAACCATTAGTATAGTCCATCAAGTTTTGTAAACTATTTACGGCATCCCCTTTCATGCCTGAAGAAATAACACCCGCGCGAACTCCGAAGGAAGGTTGTGTTTGAGCAAAGGTTATGGTGCCGGCAACGAGTGAAGCAATGAGTAGAATTTGTTTTTTCATAAAGAATGGCGAACGAGGTTTGTGCGTTCGGCATTCCTGAGAATGAAAAATCCCGCAGCTGATTAATTCGCTGTAGGTAAGATTCTGTTAAACCAAATGCTGTTTGGTTAAAGTCTTTAACAAGGCTCAACAAAAAGCCCGGATCATTCGACCCGGGCTTTTCGTAAGAACATGTTCCTTAGAACTGGTTATTATCTGTAGTAGAACCAGTTTTCTTAGTGCTGGTCTTTCCATTCTTTGTTTTTGTTTTCATTTGTGACCCGTCGCTCATTGTAGTCTTTGTTTTCACCTTTGTGTTCTTATCCGTGCTGTTCATGTTGCTCATGTTATTCATATCGGTGCTTGAGCTATTGGTGCCGGTAGATGAATTATTCATGGTTCCGTTAGTATCATTAGACATGGACGAATTACTGTTCATGGTGTTGCCATTCATTGAACCGTTCATGTTCGTTTGATCTTCGGTTCTCAAATAGTTAGTAACCGCACCACCTGTTGAATCCATGTACATGCTCTTTAACTCGCCATTGTCCGTCACGCGTACCACGTACATGTTTGTTTGATTGTTGCCTTTCATGGCAGCAATATCGTACAGGTTTTGTTTGTACTGGTTCAATGCCGTTGTTACGACCGCGTCGGGAACATAGGTCTCCAGGACAGGGAGAGAAACAGTATATCCTGTTACTCTCTCAGGATAGTATTGAACATTATAATAAGGATCGGTGCTGTAGTAGACATGTGTATACCTTCCGGAAGTCGGATCAGTATAGTAGCCATGATAAAAATCTGCAGTTGAGGCTGTCCATGTTAAGTTACTTACGTTTGGATGTTGTGCCTGGAAGTTGGTTTGAACGTAAGTTGGGATCCCGTAGGCATTGTAGTTTGAAGTAGTTGTTGTCGAATTGTACACCTGGTTAGGTGTAGTGTTGTTGTTTAAGGAGTTTTGATTTGTACTTTGGTTGGAGTTGGTACTCATTTGTTGGTTGGTCGTCGTGTTGTTGTTCATTGTGCCGTTGGTTCGGTTGGTTGTATCCTGCGCAAACAATGCCCAACTAGTCGCCGCCAAAACTGCCGATAATACTATCTTTTTCATAGATCGCTTTTTAAGGTTTTAATTTTTCTGGTTAAGAACACAGTTCCTCCTATACAACTTGTATGCCCATTGATGCAGCCTGTGCAGTGTAGAGGCGAAAAAGCCATTGCGAAAAGGGAAATCTCGCCGATAAATCTTTTGTACCGGAAGAGGTAGAAGCCGGGCATTTAAGTTCAGGGCCGTGATTTCATGTCTTTTTTGTAACTTATAACCGCAAATACCTGCTATATGACTACAGTAAAAGACATTCTATCCCGCAAACCGGAAACTGTTACCATTCCTTACCACTTTGCCGTGGTTGATGCCTTGAAATTGATGGCTGAGAAAAATATCGGCTCTGTCGTTGTTACTGACAGCGAGGGTAATTTCCTCGGCATCCTAACTGAAAGAGATTATTCAAGAAAGGTTGTCCTTCAAGGCAAGAACTCCACCACGACTCCGGTTGAGGAAATTATGTCAACTGATCTTCCCACTGTAGCACCCAAGGACACTGTGGAGCACTGCCGCGAATTAATGAGTTCGCAAAACGTCCGCTACCTGCCTGTATTCGTGGGCACGGAGTTGAAAGGCATTATTTCGATGAGTGACGTGGTGAAGGAAACGATTGCCATGCAACAGCAAACCATCGACCACCTGCAACAATATATCAGTCTTTAACCTAGGCTCTTTCCGAAACGGAGGCCGAGCAAAGCGATACAAAGCGTTTGGCAAGCGCCTCCAATTCGGAGAATACCAGAGGTTTTGTTATAAATTCTGAATTCCACTTTCTCGCAAACGCTTTATCCATTTCACTTGAAGAAGTAGTGAATAGCACTACGGGGATGTTCTTGAAGTCCTCTGATTGCCGAATGCGGATCAGGGCCTCTCTTCCGTTCATGCCGGGCATGTTGATGTCGAGGATGATAAGACAGGG
>DATDNL010000213.1:0-4393 GCA_036518315.1 Flavisolibacter sp.
ATCTACCAGGCCGGAAAGAAATGGGGCAAGAAGGTTTGTGGCGTTGAAAACTTCGACCACAGTATGGAGCTTATGAAGGAAGCGTATGCTGATGCTGCGAAGGAAAAGACTAAGAAGGACAGAAATTTCGATTATGACGGCGACCTTTCCTACTCCAAGTTAGAAGACGCATACAGGACTGGCAACCTCGATCTCCTGGACACAATCAATAAAGTGAACAGCACTTCCGCCGCATTCGATGAGAAGTTCTTATATAAAAGGAACGACATACAGGCTAATTCCATCGATTCTATCATCAGCCAAAAGCAATCCCTTTTCGTTGGTGTGGGAGCTGCCCATTTACCAGGTCAAAGAGGTGTGATCGAGTTACTGAGAAGAAAAGGCTACACACTGCGGCCTGTTAAGATCGCTGAAAGGGATAGCAAGAACAAGGAAGAGCTTGAAAAAATCAGAGTGCCTGTACAATTCCATCAACAGACCTCGCCTGATGGATTCTTCAGCGTTAAGATGCCCGGCAAGTTGTATGATTTTAATAGCGCCTACGGCATCGTTGACCAGGAGCAATTCGCCGATATGAGCAATGGTGCTTATTACATGGTAACCCGGATCAATACCAATAGCATCTTGTGGGGACACAATGAAGATGTTGTCCTTCGCAAGATCGACAGCGTCATTTATGAGAATGTTCCCGGTAAGATACTGAGCAAACAAGCCATTACGCGGAACGGGTACAAAGGATTTGAAGTCACTAACAGGACCCGCAGGGGTGACTTCCAACGCTATAATATTTTCGTTACTCCTTTTGAAGTCATCTTGTTTAAGATGAGCGGTAACGACGACTATGTAAAGGAAGGAACAGAAGCCGACCAGTTTTTCAGCAGCATACAGTTCAACGACTACAAGCAAGAGTGGAAAAAATGGGCTCCTTCCTTTGGAGGGTTCGAAGTGGAGTTTCCTCATGCACCGGTAATTATCAAAAAGGCCAGTTGGCAATTCATGGCATTGGATAGGCCTACCAATACAGGGTTTGAAGTCATCCGGACCGACGTAAACAACTATGGTTTTGTTGAAGAGGATTCTTTCGACCTGGACCTAATGGAAGAAAGTTTCGGTACCTCCGATTTCATCGACAAACAACTTAGTCGTAAAGAGATTAAGTGGAATGGCTATTCAGCACTTGATACTAAGTATAAGTATAAAGATGGTTCTATAGCGCTTGTGCGGTTCCTCATCCAGGGGACGCATTACTATACCCTGTTGACACATAGCAAGAACGAGAACTCAAAAATGAGCGAGTTCCTGAATTCGTTTACGATTACTCCTTTCCAATACCAGGGCGTAAAACAACTTAAGGACACTACTCTTTCTTTTACGGTGAGTTCGCCCGTGCCATTGGAAAAGCCGAAAAAGCTCAGTCTTTATCCAGATAAGATGCCGAAATCATCTGACGATGATGAAGATCTTACCGAAGAAAATACAAGATTTAATAAATTGATTGCGGATGACTCGACAGGGGAAAAAATATCTCTTTATGTAAGTCAACCCGGCCGTTACTATTCTGCAAAAGACGTAACAAGTGGCCTTGATAGTTCTTACTTCCAGAGAGGCAAGATGAAGTGGACGTTCCGTAACACAAAGCGGTACGAGCTTCCGAATAAGACTAAAGTATTTGAATACACAGTGAGTGATCCGAAGAGCAGTCGGTATATAAGGGGAAAAGTGTTTTCGAGAAATGGTTTGAGTTACTGGCTCCAAACAGAAGGAGATACGATCTCGAGACCGAGCGCTTTTATAACCAACTTCTTTGACAGTTTTACTCCGGCCGATTCCGCACAGGGCGCCAACGCACAACAAAGGAAAACAAATCTCTTTTTCCAGGACTTCTTCAGCAAGGACAGCCTTCTCCACAAAAGAGCCGTTGCCAATGTGAACAGGCTCGGGTTTGATTCCACAGATTTCGTTCAACTGAAGAAAGGCATCCAGTCGCTTACCTGGAACGAAAGAAAATACATGGATGTTAAAAACGATTTTCTTAGCCAGTTGGCGACAGTGAAGTCAAGAGAAGCAGCGGATTACCTGAAGTCGGTTTATTATGCGGCAGGAGATACGATTGAATTCCAGTACAGCGCATTGAATGCTTTGTTGAGTCAGAAAACGGCCTACGCATACCAGGTGTTCAAAAATATCATGGTGAACGAGCCGCCTATACTTTACACTGAAGATAACGACGGAAATGCCTACCCGGCCAAGGCTAATATGAATGCGTATTCCGACATCAGCTTCTCCTCCGGGCGTGGAAATGGATACAACAACTACAAGAATCGCAACTTTCTTAATAATCTTTCCGATTCGTTACAATTGACTGCTACCATTTTCAAAGACCTGCTTCCTTTGATAGATATACACGATTACGAGCAGCCGATCAGAGCTTTGGCCGAAACCCTGGTAGATAGTAATAAGATAAGTGCCAAGGACTACCAGGCCTACATGGGCCGATTCCTCATAGAAGCGAAACAGTCTTTGAAGAAGCAGATCATCATGGAGAAGAATATATCGATTGAAAAAGCGAAGCTGAAGGATGATGAAGAATCTTCCAATTATTCAAATACAGACTCTGACGGCAATGCAGAGTTAAGTTCCTACGCTACTCTGTTGATGCCATTCGTAGACGAGAACCCGGCCGTCAAACAGTTTATGCAGCAATTGTTGAAAAGTGAGGACAACAGGTTAAAGTATAACACCTTTGTTCTGTTGCTTCGTAATCACAAGTCCGTTCCTGATACTATGTTGAGATATTTTGCCGGACAGGATGATTACAGGTACGAATTGTATTCTGACCTTAAAGACATGAAGCGCGAGAACCTGTTCCCGGCTGGCTATAACATGCCCGTTCAACTGGCAAAGAGTAAGCTTCTGGATCTCACTACTGATTATACCAGGCCTGACTCTCTCATCTATTTGGATAAGATGCCTATTCAATTCAAAGAAAGAAAGGGCTTCGTGTATTTTTTTAAATACAAGAGCAGGAGAGATGACAATACCTGGAAGCTTGCTTCCGTTGGAATTGTTCCGGGCGATGCTAAGAGGTTTGAGTTTGAAGATAAGCCGGGCAATTACTGGCAGAGAAAGCAATACAACTTCACTGAGTTCACGGGCACGAGGATTGACACTGACGTCCCTCTGAATGAGCAATTGAAGAAGGCGCTGAAGAAAATGTCCTACTCAAGACGTAATAGTGCTGCACAATTCTATAAGAACCAGGACAGGTTGAATGGAGACTATTATCCTGCTTTCAGTGTCGGAAACTAAAGCTCACTACTTGTTAGCAGGGATCTTCGGAATGGCTTCGATCAGTTGTTTTGTATACTCATTTTTTGGACGATAGTAAACCTGTTCAGCCGGACCGGACTCTATGATCTGGCCTTTATTCATTACCATGATACGATCGCACATGTAACGCACTACAGAAAGGTCGTGCGAAATAAAAAGCATGGTAAGACCGAGTTCCTTCTTCAATTCGTTCAGCAGGTTCAGCACCTGTGCTTGAACACTCACATCGAGTGCTGATACGGACTCATCGCAAACAATGAAGCCGGGATGCAGTGATAACGCTCTTGCAATAACAATGCGCTGGCGCTGCCCGCCCGAGAACTCGTGAGGATAGCGGTTCATCATTGAAGGTGAAAGACTCACCTGTTCCAGCAGATCGGCCACTCTCTTCTTCCGCGCCTTAGTAGTGCTTTCAATCCCACGTATTGACATCGGCTCGGCAATGGCATCACCAATGGTGAGTCTCGGGTTAAGAGACGAGTAGGGGTCCTGGAAGATCAGTTGTATATCTTTTCGAAGAGCCTTAAGTTCAGGCCTCGGTAGTTGCGTTATGTCTGACTGATTATAGACGATGCTGCCGGAAGAAGGTTCAATTAATCGCAACAAGGTTCTTCCCAACGTAGTTTTGCCGCAACCGCTTTCGCCGACCAAGCCCAAAGTTTCGCCTTTAAAGATTTCGAAACTTGCATTGTTTACAGCTGTGAACCAGGTCTTAGGTTTTCCGAGTAGGTTGGTCTTGCCGGGAAACCTGACCGTGAGGTTCTCCACTTTTAAAAGAACAGAACCTTCCGTTGTTGGGATACTTTGGACAGCTACAGTAGTCTTTACTTCCGATTCGGAGCTTCTTATATCGCTTTCTAAGAAATCAGCAACGGTAGGCAGTCGCTCTTGTTTGGAATGCTCTGCAGGGCGGCAAGCAATCAGGGCCTTCGTGTAAGAATGCTGTGGATGATTAAATATATTTGTGTTGGTATTTTCCTCAACAATCTCACCCTTGTACATGATCGCAACGCGGTCGGCAATTTCTGCAACCACCCCGAGGTCGTGGGTAATAAAAATGACG
>DATDNL010000214.1:0-3700 GCA_036518315.1 Flavisolibacter sp.
AACCTCCCTGTGTAAAAGTTTGTCCCGTTGATGCAACATTCAAACGGCAGGATGGAATTGTTCTGATCGATAGTGACCGTTGCATCGGCTGTCGTTTTTGTATGGCCGCCTGCCCTTATTCCACTCGTGTCTTTAACTGGGGCGATCCTGGAGTACCGAAAGAAATTGCAGACAAGCCTTATTCCTGTGAAACAAGCATGCCTCAAAAGAAAGGAACGGTGGGTAAATGCGACTTCTGTCCTGACATGGTTAGAGCCGGAAGCCTACCGCATTGTGTAAATGCTTGTCCCAACGGCACTTTCTTCTTTGGCGATATGAATGAAGATTCTGTTACCAATGGCTCCGAAACTTTCCGCTTCAGTGATCTGATAAAAGATAAAGCCGGCTACCGTTTGATGGAAGACCTGGGTACAAAACCTCGAGTATATTACTTGCCGCCTGTGAACAGGAACTTCCCATTTGAAGTTGGTGAAGAGAATGAAAAGCAAAAAGGATAAATAAATTATTCAGCGTGAAAACTTCTGACACTATCGTATCGCAACAGATTACTAGTGATTTGCTTCCGCAAAAGTTTGGAATACGCGGAAAAATCTGGACCTACATTTTGATCGCCATCTGTCTCGTGGGCGCTTATGCATACCTTCTCCAATTGCGGAGGGGCTTAGCGGTCACAAATATGGGTGATGTAGTCTCCTGGGGAATTTATATCTCCAATTTTGTATTCTTTGTGGCTATCAGCCTTGTAGGTTCTTTGATCACGGCGATTTTTCGTTTGGCTGATGTACACTGGAGCACTCCTTTGACACGGATCGCTGAAATAATTGCCGTATCCGCCATTGTGTTTGCAGCAATTATAATCGTGGTCGATATGGGTCGACCGGACAGGTTCTATTATTTGTTTGTCCACGGCCGTTTACAATCACCTATTCTTTGGGATGTCATTGTGATCAGCACCTATCTCGTCCTTAGCCTCTTGTTGCTATACTTCCCGCTGTTGCCTGACTTAAAGATTCTATTGAAACAAAAAGGACAATCACCGAAATGGATGAACCGTTTTTATCACTTCCTTGGATCATTCTGGAAGGGTACACCTGGCCAGGTGTCAATAAATGATAAAGCGATTAGTATTCTCTGCATAACCATTATTCCTGTTGCGTTTAGTATCCACACGGTAACCTCCTGGTTGTTTGCAACCACCTACCGCCCCGGGTGGGACAGCACCAACTTCGGAGCCTACTTTGTGTCCGGCGCTTTCCTGGTCGGAGCCGGTGGGGTTGTTGTTGCGATGTACATTTTCCGGAGGTACTATCATCTTGAAAAATATATTACAGAAAAACATTTCGATCGCATGGGGAAGATCGTCGTAATGCTTGCCTTGTTGTACCTGTACTTCAATATCAATGAATATTTAATTCCAGCTTTCAAAATGAAGAAGCCTGAAGAGGCGCACCTTATTAATTTATTCGCTGGTGATTTTGCTCCTCTGTTTTGGTTTGCCATTTTGGTAGGAATGATCCTCCCGATCCTTATTCTCTTATTTAGATCGGGAAGAAAGCCATTACCAATGTTCATTGCAGGAATAATGGTTGTTGTCGGTGCCTGGTTCAAAAGGTACCTGATTGTAACACCAACCTTGTTACACCCATTTCTGCCAATGCACGATGCTCCTGCAAAGTTCTTCCATTACTTCCCAAGTTGGGAAGAGTGGGCCATCGCACTGGGCTCTTTGGCCGGCGCGCTGCTGATTATCACC
This sequence comes from Flavisolibacter sp., assembly GCA_036518315.1. Lineage (GTDB taxonomy): Bacteria > Bacteroidota > Bacteroidia > Chitinophagales > Chitinophagaceae > Flavisolibacter. Next base: position 1,754 of record DATDNL010000214.1, read on the forward strand.
TTTTTTGCCCGGATTTTCCCCATCATTCCGATTCATGAAACAATTATTGAGGATGAAAACAATGCTTAAAAGAATTATTGACGGGTTAGTTTGTTGCTTGTTGCTTACAACACAGGTCTCGGCACAGGATGAAAAGCCTGAACTAATGCTGAACCTCAGGCATTTCACTGAAAACAACAGCCTGCAATATTTGAAGGTGAAGGCACAGCAAAAAGCGAACAACAAGTTGCAACCATTAAAGGACCTTTCCGTTAAACTGTATCTCGACAGCCTAAGTGCCTCCAATCTTATTGGAGAGATTAAAACGGATGAGGGAGGGCAAGGGCAAACCATTATTCCTGCTACTTTAAGAACGCTGTGGTCTGTTACTCCGTCTCATAAGTTTATTGCTGTTGCCAAACCCGGCGCAAAAGCGGAAGAGACTACAACCGAACTGGAAATAGCAAGGGCGAAAATTGAATTGGACACACTGAACAGCGATGGCACAAGGTCGGTTATTGCCAAAGTGTTTTCTTTTAGCAACGGAGAATGGATTCCATCGAAGGGAGTAGAAGTTAAGATTGGCGTTGAGCGCCTTGGTGGCAGCTTGAAAATTGGTGATGAAGAAACGTATACAACTGATTCTCTCGGGCAAGTAAGCGGTGATTTTAAACTCGATAGCTTGCCTTCAGATGATACCAAAGGAAATATTGTACTCGTAGCAAAAGTGGAGGACAATGACCAGTTTGGAGATTTATCTATTGAAAAGAAAGTGCCTTGGGGAAGGTGGTATCAGCATGTAAATACTTTTGGACAACGGTCCTTGTCGGCTGCTCGTTTCAGAGCTCCCTTATGGCTATTATTTATGGCATACTCAATTGTTACTGCCGTATGGGGCGTAATAATATACCTCCTCATCCAATTGTACCGTATGAAGCGATTACCAGGCGAAGAGACGAAACGCTCCGGTGAAGTGCAGGTGAAAGGATCTTCTGTTATCTCATGAGCGCCGTCTGGACGCCATGGCCTGGGTTTTAATTTTATCGTTCTCATTTTAGTCTCCCAGTCCTTCTCTCTCGAATTTTAAGAACTGTCGTCTTTAAAGATGCGGCCATACCGGGTAGCGGGCGATCTTACCCACAATCCCGCATCAAGGCTACGGAAACCGTCCGGAAGGTATATAGAAAGTAATAGGATAGTAATAGGATAGTAATAGGATGCTAATAGGACACCATAAGGATAACATAGAGATACTAAGGAGTCGCTACGACCACGCTGCGACCAAAGCCCGACCATCCTTCGACTATCCTTCGATTTCTTTAGGGGAAAACAGTGGCTACTTTTGACGAAAACCCCTTGAGGCGGAAAACAACAATTGAGGGATCTCAATATATGCTCCAACCGGCTGAATTCAAATGACTTTTATCACTGGTAAACAAAAAAGGTAAAAGAAGCAATGCTAACAATTGCAAAGTCTGCTTGACGCAGTAATTCTGTCTTTTTGCGTATGGCTCTGGAAAATGAAGAAATAGTTTTGAATAACAACTATGCATTACGAGGAGTACATTGCATACCAATTACATTAATAAATAAAAATAAATACAGATGGCAATGAGCCCGGACACAAAATTGAAAGGCCAGTCTGCTCTTGTTACTGGTGCAAACAGTGGTATAGGAAAAGCGGTTGCAATTGAACTGGCAAAAAATGGAGCATCGGTGGTAGTCAACTATGTTACAAAGCCGGAGGCTGCGCAGGCGGTTGTAGACGAAATTAAATCGAACGGCGGTAACGCCATCGCGTTGCACGCCGATGTAAGTAAGGAGGATCAGGTACAATCCATGTTCCAGGCTATGTTTAAAGAATTTGGAACGATCGATATTTTGGTAAATAACGCCGGCCTTCAGCAAGATGCACCTTTTGAACAAATGACACTCGCTCAATGGCAATTGGTCATTGATGTAAACCTC
>DATDNL010000215.1:0-2294 GCA_036518315.1 Flavisolibacter sp.
TTATCGTGTTCCGTAGTATTGCCGTGAATTTAACGTGTAATTTTCACCATTACTTTGGAAGCTGCTTTTAATTGTTTATTTCCTTTCAACACGACCGTGTCACCCCGCTTGAAGATCCCCGAAAACTTCTTAGTGTCGGCGTTCTTTTCCTCTGTTAGCTGTCCAGGATCATTGATTGAAATTCCGATAAACACTATTTTTCGCAAATTAAGCCAGTTTTGGTATGGCCCTAAACAAACATAATTGGATAGTCATCGTTTTAATTGTTGTCCTGGCGGTTACGGCAACGACCGCGGGAATATTTTCAAGTGAGGGACCGGGAGCACATCAGTATACATCTATCAGAGGAACGATAGTGACCTTATATGGAAAAGGATTATATCGTGATATGTCGGCCGAGGTAGCGCCACAGGGCATCGCACAGGATTACGTTACATTGTTGATTGGCATTCCGTTGTTGATTGTGGCTTTTTTCATGGACGGAAAAGGGTCGATAAGAGGAAAATATTTGTTGACAGGGGTGCTCGGCTATTTTTTGGTTACCTATTCGTTTTATACGGCGATGGCTATGTACAATAAACTTTTTCTTGTGTATGTAGGTTTGTTGGGCACGTCGTTTTACAGTTTCCTTGCAAGCCTCCTTTCTTTTAACGTCTACGAGATCAAGTCGAACTTCAGTCCTTCTGCACCGTTTAAGACTGCGGGAGGATTTCTTATGTTTATCGCTGTTACTATAGGCCTTTTATGGCTGAGTATCATAGTACCGTCGTTGTTAAATGGAACTATTGTGCCCAAAGAGGTTGAGCACTATACAACATTGATTGTTCAAGGCTTTGATCTTGGGATCTTGCTTCCAGGCGCATTTATTTGCGGCCTACTTTGGAGCCGGAAAGCGCCATTGGGTTATTTACTTACACCAGTTTACTTTATTTTTCTTTCCGTGCTCATGACCGCTTTAACGGCCAAGGTGATTGCAATGGGATTACTGGGATATAATGTGATGCCGGTTATTTTCATTATCCCGACCTTCAACCTGGCAACCATTCTGTGCACAATTCAAATTCTGAAGTCTATAAGAGAGCCTTCTCATTTAAACAGGAAATTTCCTAGGAAAGTGGAGTTGACCATGTGATTTTCCACGTGTTGCGAGGGACTGGTTGCCAAATTACCAGACGATTGATTGTATTCTTTGGTGGTACTACCGGAAAAACTCTTTTTAGTCTTCGTCTGAGGCAACTCCTTTTATTCGTTTGCGTTTTCATTTTAGTACTCGCTCCCTTGCGAAGACTTTTCGTCAGCCTCCTTCATGAAAACAGTTTATCTCATTTTCTAACCGTAATACTTCTTTTATGGGTAAAACTCTATTGGCCAAAACCAGTGCAACAATTGTTGCGGTGACTTTTCTTTTCGTGAGCTGTCAAAAGAACGATCATTCACTGCAACCACTATCTTCTGACTCCAACAAAATGGGGAAGGATCTTTCTGAAAATTTAAATGCCGGCAAGAAAATCGGTCATTTTACACAAACTAATCTCGTATCCGATGTAACGGGTTGGGCGCCACACATTGATCCAACCCTGGTTAATGCATGGGGATTGGCGTGGTCTCCATCGGGCATTGCGTGGATTGGCTCCCAAGGCGGACATGTGAGCAACGTTTACAATAACGCGGGCACTACGGTATTGGGGCCTGTGAATATTCCTTCACCGGGTGGAACTACCGGCGGCAACCCGACGGGAGTGGTATTTAACCCGAGTAGCGGCTTTTTGCTTTCTACTGGCGGTCCTGCGAGATTTATTTTTGTTGGTGTTGACGGAGTGGTTTCGGCGTGGAACGGTTCGAAGGGGGTGAATGCTCAACGAATTACGACAGTTCCACAATCGGCATTTACCGGTTTAGCGCTGGCTCACAACGGCACAGACACGATGATTTACGCTGCCAATTTCCGTGGAGGCAAGATTAATGTTTGGAGCAAGACATGGACTGAGGTAAGCTTACCGTTTTCTGACCCAATGATTCCTGCAGGGTATTCACCATTCAATATTCAAAACGTTGGCAACATGCTTTATGTTACCTACGCAAAAGTTGGCCCGAATGGCAGAAGTCAAGCTGGCGACGGATTAGGCTATGTTGATATTTACTGGCCTAACGGAACTCTGTCAAAGCGTTTTGCATCAAAGGGAAGTTTAAATGCTCCATGGGGTGTTACCATGGCGCCGGCCGGTTATCTTCCAATGGATGATGATGAGACCGACGCAGCAGCGCAACCCACCATACTCGTTGGTAATTTCGGC
>DATDNL010000216.1:0-5833 GCA_036518315.1 Flavisolibacter sp.
GGCTTTTTCCTTTTCCAGAAGTAAGACTGGGCGTTGAGACCGATGATTGGATACCCGAGAGTATTCATCTTTTTCAAAAGTTGTGAAAAAGAGTTACTTAGTCCCCCATCGCCGCTAACATAAAGCACAATGGGCTTCGTAGTGTCACTGCTATTGTAGGCGGTGACAGGAAGCCCCTGCGCATTCGCATCAACTGTAATAATTAATAAAAAAAATGCGATGACCTTTATCATAGATTAAAACCAATAGCTGAATAACACATTAACTCTATAGTTTACATGAGGGAGGATTTATCGTTTTCGGTGGTACTAAAATGAACGTAAAAATCATCATCTGAATTATGGCCACCCAGCCAATAACATTTTTTTTGGGAGAAGAAGGAAATATTTAAGATTTCTATTAAAAAACGGGTATGAACATATTATAAGGTCGCGTTACATGTACCTGTCCTCCTGAACATAAATCGGTAGAATGTCTAAACCAGCTTAATATTTTCCGGCAACAGCTTAAGGCCTTAGCTTTGTTTGTATGCCTGCAACTATTCTGCTTATCGATGACGAAGAAGGATTGCGAAAACTTCTTGCACGCATTATCGGTTTGGAAGGTTTTAAAGTAGAAGAAGCTGGAACACTCAAAGCCGCGTTTGATGTTCTAAAGAGGATCGACATAGACGTCATTCTTTGCGACGTAAAGCTACCGGATGGAAACGGGGTTAATTTTGTGAAAGAAGCTAAATCAAAGCATCCACTGGTTGAAATTATTCTCTTAACCGCTTACGGAAATATTCCCGATGGTGTACAGGCCATAAAAAATGGCGCCTTTGACTATATAACCAAAGGAAACGATAACGACAGGGTTATCCCCCTGATCAACCAGGCCATGGAAAAGGTGTTGACCCAAAAAAAAGCGGCAATTAAAATAAAGGATAAGGGCGCCTATACCTTTGATGCGATAATTGGAGATAGCCAGGTAATACAACAGGCCATCGCCCTGGCAAAAAGGATCGCACCAACCGACACCAATGTTTTGCTTTTAGGCGAAACAGGCACCGGCAAGGAGATCTTTGCCAACGCCATTCACTCACACAGCAAGCGTTCATCCAATTCCTTTATCGCTATCAACTGCAGTGCATTCACCAAAGAACTACTGGAGGGCGAATTGTTTGGGCATAAGGCCGGGGCCTACACAGGAGCGTCTAGAGACAAACCAGGACTAATTGAATTGGCCGATAAGGGAACACTATTTCTTGATGAAATTGGGGAAATGAATATTGATTTGCAGGCCAAGTTGCTGCGTGTAATAGAAAACGGTGAATTCATTAAACTTGGCGATGCCAAAACAACTAAAGTGGACGTCCGGATTATTGCTGCTACCAATCGAGACCTGGAAAAAAGCATCGCCCACGGTGAGTTCAGGGAGGATTTGTATTACCGGCTAAATGTCTTTGCAATTGAACTTCCTCCGCTTCGTGATCGTATCGGGGACATTCCTGCTTTGGCAAATTATTTTCTCTCTAACTATTGCAGAAAAGAAAATAAGGTTCTTTCCATTAACAAAGATGCCTTAGCACTCTTACAACGACACAATTGGAAAGGCAACACCCGGGAGTTAAGAAATGTGGTAGAAAGGGCCTCCATCCTTGCTGAAGGTGAGGAAATCCTACCGGGAAACCTTCCCTATGAAATTCAAAAACACGATATCACTAACAATGATAGTCTTTCATTAGCATCGGTTGAAAAAAGCCATATTGAAAAAGTACTCCAGTATACGAAGGGTAATAAAACAAAAACGGCCGAGTACTTGGGTATTGGACTAACTACCTTATATAGAAAAATGGAGGAATACCATATTTCCAGGCAATAGTCTTCCATTTTGAAAATGCACCCTTTCATTTTGAAAGGGTTTTTCATTCTCTACCACTGTATCTCTTTTTGCACCTCCCGTTAAAACACTTCTACAGCAAGGGTTCCACCGATTTATGAACGAAAGTGTCAATCCGGGCACTCTGTTTGGCAATAGGTAGTCATGGAAACTTATTGAAGACACGAAAAGGCCAGGGTAATCATTGCGCTGGGCATAGTATCAATCTATACCGGCACAATGCTCGTTGGCTTGATCATTCATCTTTTAAATTGATTTTATGAACGGCGATGAGGCACCAGGCAAAAAAGAGTTCACGATTGTCTTAACGGCAGTTGCCATTCTAATCGTTCTGTCCCTCGTTGCTCATTTCCTACTTAAAATAACGTAATCATGACTTTCTCATTAATTCTTACCGGGCTTATTGGTTTCTGGCTCTTTTACAAATTCATCGACTGGTTCGAAAACATTTAAACTATGACGGCACTATTCATTATCGCAATTCTCGTCTTTATCTATTTGTGTTACGTATTGGTAAGGCCCGAAAAATTTTAAACCCATGCAATCATGACAACTGAAATTCTTGGTGTAATTCTAATGTATGTTCTCACGGTTGCAGTTGCAATTCCATTAGGAAAATATATTGGCAAAGTGTATGAAGAAGGAAAAACCTGGCCGGACAAAATCCTAAACCCTCTTGACAAACTCTTTTTCAAATTAGGCGCCATAGATCCTTCAAAAGAAATGAACTGGAAGCAACATTTGCTTGCTTTGCTTACCCTCAATTTGGTATGGTTCGTTTTATCAATGCTGATACTAATGAACATGAGTTGGTTACCACTCAATCCGGATGGCAATCCCTCCATGTCTCCTGATCTTGCGTACAATACTACAGTAAGCTTTGTCAGTAATACAAACCTTCAGCACTATTCCGGTGAAACAGGTGTTTCTTACCTGGGACAATTAACATTGATGTTATTCCAATTTATAAGTGCGGGAACCGGAATGGCTGCATGTGCGGTAGTTTTCATTGCAATGAAGGAAAGAGCAACCGACAATCTTGGAAATTTTTACAACTATTTCATCAAATCCTGCACACGGATTTTATTGCCCCTTGCCATCGTAGTTGCCCTCATACTTGTGTTTAACGGAACTCCAATGAATTTCGAAGGGAAAGCTCAGTATGTTTCAATGCAAGGCGATACCGTGCATGTAAGCCGTGGCCCTGCGGCAGCAATGGTTGCGATTAAACAATTAGGCACAAACGGCGGAGGGTTTTTTGGCGCTAACTCTGCACACCCATTAGAAAATCCAAACTACTTCACAAACATTGTTGAAAACATATCCATCATTCTGATTCCAATTGCAATGGTCTTTGCCTTGGGGTACATTATTAAAAGGAGACGATTTGCATGGATAGTTTTTGGTGTAATGACAGTCGCGTTTCTAATTCTACTTGCAAATTCTGTTTACCAGGAAATGCATGGAAACCCCATGATCACCAGGATGGGAATCTCACAACCGTTGGGCAGCATGGAAGGAAAAGAAGTCCGTTTCGGTCCTGTTGCATCAGCCTATTGGGAAGTCACAACAACGGTTACATCAAACGGATCTGTCAATGCCATGCATGATAGCTTTACGCCCCTTGGCGGCATGAGTGCATTGCTTGGCATGATGGTCAACTCGTTTTATGGTGGTGTCGGCGTGGGATATCTAAACTTTTACATCTTCATTATTATCGCGGTTTTCATCAGTGGCTTGATGGTTGGACGAACACCCGAATTTTTAGGGAAGAAGATAGAAGCAAGAGAAATGAAAATTGCGTCCGTCATTGCCCTGCTCCATCCCTTGTTAATTCTTGCAGGAACCGCCCTGGCATCTTATCTCTACGCCCACAATTCCGCTGCTTATTCGGGGTGGTTGAACAATCCGGGTAATCACGGGTTTAGCGAAATGCTCTATGAATTAACATCATCCTCCGCCAATAACGGTAGTGGTTTCGAAGGCCTTGGCGATAACACTCCTTTCTGGAACATTGCCTGCGGAACAGTAATGTTACTTGGGAGATTCTTGCCAATTATCGGACCCGTCGCTATTGCCGGAATTCTGGCCCGGAAGAAATATATCCCCGAAAGTTCAGGCACCCTAAAGACCGATACTACAACATTCGGTATCATGGTCTTTGCCGTCATCCTGATCGTCGCAGCCCTATCCTTCTTCCCTGCACTAACACTGGGACCCATTGCAGAACATTTCGGTATGAAATAGTCACTAATAGTAAATGAAATAAAACATGTCAGTCCACAGGAGAAAAAATAAATTGTTTGAAACTGGTCTAGTGAAGCAGGCGTTGAGGCAGTCTTTCGTCAAACTCAACCCCGTAATACAGTTTCGTAATCCCGTGATGTTCACCGTATGGATCGGGACACTGGTAATGGCAATGGTCTGTGTTTGGATAGCAATGGGTGAGAAAGCCCAGGGAAGTTTAGCTTACAACGTTCTCATAACTTTAATCCTTTTTATCACCCTACTCTTTGCCAACTTCGCAGAAGGAATAGCGGAAGCACGCGGTAAGGCCCAGGCTGACAGTCTTCGAAAAGCCCGGGAGGATACTCCAGCCAAGAAGTTAATTGACGAACGTAATAAGTCGGAAATCAAGATAATTTCCTCATCCCAGCTACGGAAAGGAGATCTGTTTGTTTGCGAAACAAACGATGTAATTCCGATGGATGGTGAGATCATCGAAGGAATAGCAACTATCGACGAATCTGCAATTACTGGCGAATCGGCCCCCGTAATTCGTGAGGCCGGGGGAGACAAATCGTCGGTAACGGGGGGAACAAAAGTATTATCCGATCGCATAGTCGTTCGCGTATCTACAGAACCGGGTGAGACTTTCCTGGATAAAATGATCTCGCTCGTTGAAGGCGCCTCGAGACAAAAAACACCAAACGAAATAGCCCTCACTATCTTACTGGCTGCCTTTACCCTGGTGTTCATTATCGTGTGTGTCACCTTGAAACCTTTCGGAGATTATGCTAATACGCCTATAACGATAGCAGCGTTCATTTCTCTTTTTATCTGTCTTATCCCAACCACTATCGGGGGATTGTTAAGTGCAATCGGCATCGCCGGAATGGACCGGGCTTTAAGAGCCAACGTGATTACCAAAAGTGGTAAAGCGGTGGAAACTGCAGGTGATGTTGATACCCTCCTTTTAGATAAGACCGGAACGATAACCATTGGCAATCGAAAAGCAACAAATTTGTACCCGGTAAACGGAGCAGATCAAAAAGCATTTACAAAAGCGGTTGTTCTGTCGTCGATGGCCGATGAAACACCCGAAGGAAAATCAATCATTGAACTGGTAGGCATAAATCCCTTAAGCTATACGGTAAAGGATGCGCGATTTATAAAGTTCACAGCAGAGACGCGAAGCTCCGGAATCGATTATGAAAACACCAGGGTAAGAAAGGGCGCTGCCGATGCTATTAAGAACCTGGTGGAAAGAGCTGGAAATACCTTCCCTGGCGAAGTCGCAGAAAGGGTAAAAACGATTGCCACCAATGGAGGAACACCACTCGTCGTTGCCGAAAACGAAAAAGTAATTGGTGTCGTTGAGCTACAGGACATCATAAAGCCGGGGATGCAGGAACGTTTTCAGCGCTTAAGAAAAATGGGAGTGAAAACGGTAATGGTCACCGGTGATAATCCTCTCACTGCAAAATACATTGCTGAAAAAGCAGGTGTCGATGACTTTATTGCCGAAGCAAAGCCCGAAGACAAAATGCACTATATCCGCCAGGAGCAGCAGCGAGGCAAGTTGGTGGCCATGATGGGCGATGGAACCAACGATGCTCCTGCCCTTGCCCAGGCCGATGTTGGAGTAGCAATGAACAGTGGCACACAAGCTGCAAAAGAGGCAAGCAATATGGTGGACCTGGAAAATGATCCAACCAAGTTGATTGAGATT
>DATDNL010000217.1:0-4124 GCA_036518315.1 Flavisolibacter sp.
CCCCATCAACCTTGGTAACGTGGTTGCAACCCTAAAAGGAACAGACTCTAAAGACAATCGCATTTTCATCATCAGCGGCCACCTCGACAATATGCGCACCAATGTCATGGACAGCCTTGGCGACGCCCCCGGTGCTAACGACGACGGAAGTGGCAGCGCTGCCGTACTGGAATGCGCACGAATTATGAGCAAGCATAGCTTTCCCGCCACAATAATCTTTGTTACGGTAAGCGGCGAGGAACAGGGGCTTCTCGGCGCCTCCTACATGGCTAACAAAGCAAGAAAAGAAAACTGGAACATCGAAGCCGTCCTGAATAACGACATCATGGGCAGCAACAATAGCAATGAAACCAATATCATCGATAACACGAAAGTGCGCGTGTTCAGCGAAGCCTTCTCCGTACAAGACACGGGAAGAAGAGCGCTTGCTATTCGGCAACTTGGCCTCGAGAATGATGGAAAGGCAAGACAACTGGCACGTTACGTAAAGGAAATCGGGGAACGCTATGTCGACAACCTCCAGGTAGTCATGGTATACAGGAACGACCGCTTCTTACGTGGCGGCGATCACACGCCCTATGTCGAAAACAATTATGCCGCTGTTCGCATTACCGAGATGAACGAGAACTACACCCACCAGCACCAAAATGTTCGAATGGAAAATGGCATTCAATACGGGGACCTACCCGAATTCATTGACTTCGAATATCTCAGGAAGAACACAGTAATGAATCTTTCCAACCTCGCCAACCTGGCAAAGGCTCCTCCCACGCCCGACTCTGTTAAGATCGAAACCAGAAGACTTACCAATTCCAGTTCCCTTACCTGGCAAATGCCAAAGACAGGCAAAGTGAAAGGCTACTATATCTTAATGAGGGAAACAACCAGCCCCATTTGGCAAAGAAAGTTTTATACTACTCAAACCGAAATGACCTTACCCTATTCTAAAGACAACTATTTCTTTGCCGTGCAATCGGTCAGCGAATCAGGTAATGAGAGCCTGCCCGTTGTTCCCGGCATAGCACGTTAAATTTGTCGCATGTCGATTCAATGGGTGATTAAGAAATTTGACGATCTCAGTCCGCGACAGGTATACGCCATCTTGCAATTACGTAACGAGGTATTTGTGGTAGAGCAGAACTGCGTGTTCCAGGACGCAGACGACAAAGATCAGAACTCATACCACTTGATGGGCTTTGATAATAACAAGTTGGTAGCTTACACGCGTCTGGTGCCCGCCGGCGAAATATATGAACTGCCGTCCATTGGAAGAGTGGTCACTTCCCCATCCGCACGTGGAACAGGTGCTGGAAGAGAACTAATGCGAGAATCAATTGCAGCCGTGGAAAATCTTTTCGGTATTCAACCCATTAAGATCGGCGCACAACTATACCTCAGGAAATTCTACGAGTCCTTCGGCTTTCAACAGGCAAGCGATGTATACCTCGAAGACGGCATCGAACATATATACATGATACGCCAATAAACCAAAAGCATATAACATCGGCTCCCGCGCAATCAACCTAATCAACCTACTCAACGCATTCGACTTAATCAACCAATTCACTAATTGGCTCATTGACTCATTGGCATATTGGCATATTGGCTTATTGGCATATTGGCTCATTCGCTCATTGGCTCATTACCCCACGTAACTTTACGACTTCCACTTCGTGTTTCTTCTCGTTGTTAAAAAAATCTTTACGATAGGGTTGTAAGCTAGATTTTACTTATCTACTTTAGCCACGATATCCAATTCCTTGTTAAACTCAAAACCCTATTCTATGAGAACAACTGTACCTGGCGTACGTACATTAGTACTCATCGGCTGCTTAGTTCTACTGACTGCGAGAGCATCCTCTCAATCTATTACTGCCGGCGACGGCAAGTTTGAAGTGGGCTTAGGCGTTGGCCCCCTGTTCTTCCTTGGCGATCTTGGAGGCAACCAGGGCGTTGGCCAATCTACATGGCTGAAAGACGTACAATTTCCCCTCGTTAACTTATCGAAAGGCATTTACCTCAACGTTTATCCTGCCGAGTGGTTAGGATTCCGTTTGGCTATTAACCATGGCGTGCTTGAAGGTTACGACAGCACCATCAAAGACAAAAATGGTGATGAGGCATTCAGAAAGGCCCGTAACCTCGGATTCAAAAGTTCTATGTTTGAAGCTTATGGGGCACTTGAATTCTCACCCACTGTTTTCTTAGAAAAATACGACGGCTTGCTCGGCAAGATCAGGCCCTACGGAGTTGTCGGTATCGGCGTATTTCATTTCAATCCAAAAGCAATTTATTACGCGCCCAACGGAAGCGCTCAATGGGTGGAATTGCATCCTTTACGACTCGAAGGCCAGGGCTTCGCAGAATACCCCGATCGTAAACCTTACAGCCTGACACAGTTGGAAATACCAATGGGTGTGGGCTTCAAGTACTACATCAAAGAAAATATGTTCGTGGGCATCGAGGTGCTACACCGCCAGACGTTTACGGACTATGTTGACGACGTTAGCACGAACTATATAGATCCCAGTCTTTTCAGCAAATACCTTACTCCGCAACAGACAGCAATGGCTTTGCAATTGAACAACAGGCAAAACTTCTCTCCAAGCAATCCAACACGTCTGGGCTTCGGTCCCGATCCTCAGCGTGGCGATCCAACTCAGAACGATGCGTTCTTCTCAACGATTCTGCGTATGGGATGGAGATTGAATCACATGAGTTCGGAGTTAAGGCAACTGAGATGCCCGGCTTTCTATTAAACCAAAACTTATGAACAGAAATTTATTGTTGATTGGATTCGTTGTACTGTGCTCTTTTAATGTATCGGCCCAAAACGGCTTTGAACAGGCAAGCAATATAATTTCTATGGATTCTTCTACGGCAAAAGCAGGAAAAAACGCTGTAAGGATCTATCCCAATCCATCGTACGGAAAACTAAGCGTAAGTGCAGTGACGTCTTCCACCCTGCACTTCTACATCTTCGATCTCGAAGGCACGCTGGTATTCCAGGCAGTCCTGAATAACAAAGACAGGAAAGTCATCGACAACCTCAAGAGAGGTAGCTATCTGTACGATGTATTCGAAAACGATGAAAGTATCGAAGAAGGCAAAATAATTATTAAATAAAAATCTTCCAATAAGAGGCAGGTGAGCTTAATAAAATTCAATAACCTGGTTGATGAAACCTAATCCGTTCCCTATAGTACGCTAATTACAAATTTTATTAAATACTCTCTGCCTTCCTTATTGGTTTATTCTCTCCCTACCTGGCTCTCCGCAGTTCTATTCGCTCTGTTTCCCCGGGACAGACAAAATACAAGCTACCATACCACAAATAAGGTTAATTAGGTCGGCGAATGACGATTCACATCATTTGCAATCTTTCCTTTCGTTAACTTCAATTCCTAATCTTCCTGCTTATGAAACAAGCGGTTCGTGCACTGCTCTGCCTTTCATTAATCGCCTCGGCCTGCAACAATACCGTTCCTCGTTCTGATTCGAACCTGGTTTCTTCAAACGACGAAAAAGGCGAATTAAAAGAGATGGATATGCAATCACCAAAAGAAGATTCAGCTGAACAAAAGATCGCTAATGATATTTCAATCGCAACTTCAGGTGGTGTCGAATTAAAACGCGCCTTTCTTTCTTTCGAAACAGATGAACTTGTATCCTCCTCCAACACTACCTCGGTCAATAAACCTATTTATCTAAACCTGGTACTTTCAAAAGGATGGACCGAAGAAATGGGTGAGGTATCTATCGGAGCCTCCCAGAAGATCTCAACCGATGATGGCACAGTCCTGCTCGACAACGCAGACATGTTCGACAACTATAAGTCTATCAGCGCAGAAGATGCGAAATATATTAAACTAAAGGCTGTTGTGACTAAGACTGCTCCAAAAATCAGGTACTACATAGTAGATTTTAAAGTGTGGGACAAGAATGGCAAAGGCACGGTCACTGGCAGCTATCGCTTCTTTGTACAATAGGTCAATTCCACTATAGGCTACGCCACTTACTTCTTACCGGGCAATTCTTCCTTCAGGAACTGCGCCGTGAAGCTTTCCTTCACCTTCACTAACTCTTCAGGAGTTCCTTCAAACAATATCTTTCCACCTCCTCCT
>DATDNL010000218.1:0-4467 GCA_036518315.1 Flavisolibacter sp.
CAACAAGGAGTTTACTATCTATGGCTGACTGCAGCATCACGAGACAAAATGTTGAAGAATGGCCTGGCGAAACAGATCGTTCCCAATACTGATTTGGACGATACGCAAGTGTTCCCTTACGATAGTATTCATAAATGGTCACGCAACAATTTCGGTCCTATCTGGATTCCAAAAAAAGGAGTGACTCTGACGCTTACACCGGAAAACTATCCAGTGTATGAAAGGGCAATACGGGTATATGAGCACAATAAATTTGAGATGCAGAATGGCAAGTTTATACTGAATGGTAAAGAAACCACTTCTTACACTTTCAAGATGAACTACTACTGGATGATGGGAGATAACCGCCTCGAATCGCAAGATTCTCGCTACTGGGGTTTCGTTCCCGAAGACCGGATCGTTGGTAGAGCTTCGATCATATGGTTCAGTTGGGAAGGTGGTCCCCGATGGAGTAGGTTGTTCCGAAGCGTAAAATAAATTATCTTTATACGTCCCGCATCTTGCGGGACTTTTTGTCTGAATAAATAATCATGAAAGAAAATAAGTTCGAGTTCAATTACAAGGTCTTTGAGAGTATTGATGAATTACCGGACGATCTGCATTGGTTACTGAATGAGGCGAGGCAGGTTACAGAGAATGCCTATGCACCTTACTCAAATTTCCAGGTAGGCGCTGTAGCACGGTTGGTGAATGGTGAAGTTGTTTCGGGCAGCAACCAGGAGAATGCTTCTTTTCCTGCCGGACTGTGCGCAGAAAGAGTATTGCTGGCATCTGCATCCTCTGTTTTTCCGAAGATTCCTATCCAAACCATGGCTGTCAGCTATAAGAGCGAAAACGTAAAAAGCGATCACCCGATATCACCTTGCGGCATTTGCCGCCAAACCTTACAGGAATACGAGGAAAGGCTGGACCATCCCATGCAATTGATCCTCGGCGGGATGACAGGCCCTGTTTATGTCATCGACAGTGCCAGCCGATTGCTACCGCTCGCTTTTACTAGTGAGGAATTGAGATAAAACCGTCCTATGCTTTGTTCCGCCTTCTCTACTCAGACATCGTGGTTTACCGGGAACCTGGACTTTGATCTTCAATTACTTACCATCCTAAAAAGGAGTGCCCTTGGGTTGGCAAAAGTTCCGTCCACACTTCGCACACTCAAGAAGAAAATGTGTGTTACTTCCTGGAGCTATAGTGGAGGTATAGAGGACATATAGTGGACATATAGTGGAGTTATAGTGGAGTAAGTCCATGGTAGATCCGCAGCAACTCCCTGCCAGAGCAATATCAACTCACTGGTAGAGCCGCAGTAACTTCCTGTCAAAGCAATACCAACTCCCTGTCAGAGCGATATCAGAGTGAAGTCCTCTCCGGCCCGGGTTTAATACCATTTCTCTTTTTCTTCCGGGCGGTCATCTGCGCCGGCCCGCATCCACGCCCAGCCTGATTTGTTGGACACTAGGCTCTTTTATGGTGGAAATCCGTCAAAAACTTTAGGACTCACAAAGAACCTTCGGGCGAATTTTTTTGAGCGGTAAAATTAAACTCCTGCACACCAAGTTGGTATTTGGCTTCATGCTCTAGCAGCCAACGTTTTCTCCATAGACCACCCGCATAGCCCACCAACGATTGATCGCTGCCAATGACACGGTGACAAGGAACGATGATAGCGATATTGTTTTTGCCATTGGCAGAAGCTACTGCACGTACGGCTTTGGGATCGCCGTACTGTTTGGCAAGTTCATTGTAACTAATCGTCTTACCATAAGGAATCTTATACAGCAAGTCCCAAATTTTTGTCTGAAATTCAGTACCGTCCTGGTTGAGAGAAAGGTTAAACTGCTTACGTTTCCCCGCAAAATATTCATCAAGTTGCCGGCCACAAACCTGTAACAATTTGTGTTCGTCATTTTGAAGATCTCCCTCCGCGTCTGAGAAGCTAACCGTCTTGATAAACTTATCGGAACATTGAATCTTTAGCAGCCCGACAGGGGAATTGTAGTAAGAGGTATACAAGTTCATTTATCCAACTTTTGAGCCATTGGATACGGTGTGCTTTGGCTGTATTAAAACTACGTCTTTATTTTCATCGTAAACACCGAGAACGAGGCACTCACTGGAAAAACCGGCTATCTTTTTTGGAGGAAAATTTACAACCGCTAGTACTTGCTGGCCTGCCAGTGTCTCGATTGAATAAAAGGCAGTTATTTGTGCAGAAGATCGTTTTATACCCAATTCCCCGAAATCAATGGTTAGTTGGTAAGCAGGCTTCTTTGCCTTGGGGAAGAGTTTTGCCTCTAGAATGGTTCCTACACGTATGTCGATCTTTTCGAAGTCATTCCAGGTGATAGGTCCCATAACCGTAGATTAATCGAGCAACTTTGCTAATTCCAGCAGTTCCTCCTTTTTATAAGAATCCTTCTCATTGTCAAAACACTTGGAAGTCTCCTCCAACAGGTGCTGGATCACTTTTTTATTGGAGAGCGGTTTGAAGTAGGAGGGAACAGGCGGAACAGATATGCGCTTGAAATAACTGTCTATATCTTTATGGGTAAATACCATCCCATTCGAAGGATCGATAAAAAATTCGATCTTATCACGATAGTCTTCAGTCGCTTCGTTACTATATCCGGGCTTGAAATAGGCCAATACAAATTGCTTCGGAATGCCAATAGCTTTAACTGGTATATCCAACAGATCACAAATGATCAGGTAAAGAACACCATTACTTAACTGGTTTCCTCTTTTTGACTCGAGCAGCTTATGGATCAAAAACTCATTTACGTCGGTATAGGCTACCTCGTTTCCCTTTAGATTGTAATAGCTAAAAAGTATCCCAGTTACGATCCTTATCTGTTCAAGAGGAGTGAGGTACTGGTTAAGCTCCAACCAGATGTTGCGACGTATTTTTTCCACTTCCAATAGGGTCGCACTCGTTGAAAGATCAGGATATTGAAACTTAGAGACAAGCAAAGCGCCCACCAGCAAGTCGTGATGACCAGCCAGGCTCCATTGATTGAAGTCTTCGGTCAGATCTTTATAATGAAGCTTGTGAATGATGATTTCAATTCTTTCCTGGATATGCTCATTGGGAGTAGTTTCCCAGAGGTGCTCAAGATTAGGTATAATGGTCTTGCCGAAATCAACGATCTTGGTCGACACCGCTCCAAACACCTCTTCATCGGGATCGTCGATCAATCGAAATAACGCAGATATCTCACGTGTTTCTTCCATTATATAAATTCACTCTAAATATCGAAGTACGATACGACATAAAGTAGTTAAACTTTTCCACATAGCTATGGAAAAGCAAGCATTCTACGCCAAATGGAAGTCCTATTTCTTTTTCTTCGGGGCCGTTTTCTTTTTAGGAGCAGCTTTTTTAGAAGGGGCCTTTTTGGCAGCAACCTTTTTAGTAAATGCGCCAGGCACCTGCTGTTCGATCATACTCTTCACATCCTCTACCGGTATCGTGGTCAATTCTTCGTTCGTATATTTTTCCCCGTTGGCCTTTCTGCCAAGCTTCAGCATTTTCTTCCCGAACCTGATGTACGGACCCCAGCGACCATTCTCAATTGATATTTTTTCATCTGGCCATTGTTGCACATAACGATTGGCTTCCTTGTCTAACTTTTTTGATATCAATTCGTCAATGTCAGACTGGGAAAGGTTATCGAAATTATAGGCCCTTGGTATATTGATATAGAGATCCCTCCATTTCAGGAAGGGTCCAAATCGCCCTTTCCCTTTAGTTACTGGCTGTCCATTAAATTCAGCAATAGGAGCGTCAACTTTTTTCTTCTCCTCAATTATTGCAATCGCCCTGTCTATATCCAGTTCCAGGGGTTCTTCACCCTTAGGGATCGAAACAAACTGCTCTCCAAACTTAACGTAAGGTCCAAACCTTCCGATATTCACAGAGACCTCTTGGCCTTCGTACTCACCAAGAGTCAGTGGTAATCTAAAAAGATCCAAAGCCTCGTCAAGTGTGATGGTTTCTATGCTTTGATTTCTTTTAAGTCTCGCAAAACGTGGCTTTTCTTCTTGGTCAGTAGAACCAATCTGCACCATTGGACCATAACGACCCATTCGTGCCACAACCGGTTTACCCGATTGCGGGTCGGCCCCAAGTTCTCTTTCGCCTTTTATTCTTTCTGCGGTTTCAATGGTTTTGTCTACATCCTTTTTGAAAGGATTATAGAAGTCGTCCAGCATCTTGTTCCACCGCATCTTTCCCTGCGCCACTTCGTCAAACTCTTCTTCGATGCGCGCAGTGAAGCCATAATCCATGATATCATCGAAATACTGCTTCAGGAAGTCGGTGACTACAAGGCCAAGATCCGTTGGGAACAGTTTCGCTTTCTCGGCACCCGTATTCTCAGTTTCTATTTTCTTGGAGATCTGGTCGGCGCTTAATACAAAAACATTGTAAACCCGTTGTACTCCTTCTTTGTCCCTCTTTTCAACATA